>NZ_JALHQJ010000039.1 GCF_022842015.1 Nitrosomonas sp.
AGCACCAGGTTGGCGCGTTTAATCGCAGCCAGTGTTCGTTCAATGCCTTTTTGTTCGACAATATCACTGGTTTCTCGCAGACCTGCGGTATCCACAATATGAATTGGCATTCCGGCAATGGTGATGGTTCGTTGAATGGCATCACGAGTAGTTCCGGGTATTTCCGTGACAATGGCGGCCTCTTCTTCGACCAATTGATTCAGTAAGCTGGATTTGCCGACATTCGGCGCCCCCGCTAACACAATCTGGATGCCTTCCTGTAGCAAGTTGCCCTGCCGTGCAGCGGAAAATGTCTGTTCCACTTGCGTGACAATATGATCCAGTTTTGCGCGAATTTGCAAAGTTTTCAAATTATCGATTTCGTCTTCCGGAAAATCCAGGGTGGCTTCGATGAGCATCCGCAGTGTGATCAGCAAGCTTACCAATGCTTCGATCCGAGCGGAGAAATGACCTTGCAACGAATTGACCGCGCAGCGTGCGGCTTCATGTGTGCTGGCTTCAATGATCGCCGCGACGCTTTCAGCTTGGACTAAATCGATTTTATTATTGAGATAAGCACGCAAGGTGAATTCACCAGGTTGCGCTAAACGAGCACCAGCGCTCAGGCAACTTTTGAGCAATAAATTCAGGATTGCCGGGCCGCCATGTCCATGCAGCTCGAGCACATCTTCACCCGTGTACGAATGAGGCCCTGGAAAATAAAGAACAATGCCTTGGTCGATGATTTGTCCATTGGCATCGAAAAACTTGTTGAGGCTGGCATAGCGTGGCTTGGGAAGCTTACCAAAAATTGTTTCTGCAAGTTTTACTAAATTCTTGCCAGAAATTCGAATTACACCGATTCCACCGCGTCCGGGCGGAGTTGCAATTGCTGCAATGATATCAGGACTTACTATGTATAAACTCCGTGTGCTTTATGGGTTGCTATGCCGGCAATCTAGGTTGATAGATAACCGGCAGGTATTTTTATTTCTTCCTGGTTTTTTTAGCAACCGGATTGCTTTTTGGTTTTACAGGCGATTTACTTTTATTAGAAGCGGCTGCTTGCTTTAACGGTGTTTTTTCATTTTTCTCTGAACTCACTGCCGCTCCTGCTTCCGCTCCGGCAGTAGAAGTGTTTGCTCCTTCATTATCGAGAGGAGCCGCCAATTGAAGGTTTTCCTTAGCGGGTTCGGGGCTATTCTTAATTTTCTTCTTACTTTTATCTTTATTAGCTTCTTCCTCCGCAGCTTTGTTCTCATACATGCGTGTAATCTGCCATTGTTGCGCTATGGAAAGAATATTGTTGCAGAGCGAATAAAGCACAAGACCCGCCGGGAAAAAGAAGAAGAAAATGCTGAACGCAATCGGCATAATCTTCATTATTTTTGCTTGCATCGGATCTGCGGGCGTGGGACTGAGTTTTGATTGAATCCACATCGATACGCCCATAATTATGGGCAGCACATAATAGGGATCGGGTACTGACATGTCAGTTATCCATAAAGCTAATGGTGCGTACCGTAACTCAACGGCAGCCAACAATGTCCAGAACAATGCAATGAAAACAGGAATCTGAACCAATATTGGCAAACACCCGCCCATTGGATTGATTTTCTCTTCCTTATAAAACTCCATCATGGCTTGATGCATACGTTGCCGGTCACTCGCGTATTGCTCTCGAATACGTTGCAGTTTGGGTGTAACTACACGCAGTTTAGCCATCGAACGATAGCCGGCAGCGGATAATGGGAAGAAAATAAGCTTGACAGTCAGGGTAAGGAGAATAATTGCGATCCCCCAATTATCTGTCCACGAATGATAAAAAGAAAGCAACCAGAATAGTGGTTTAGCCAGAACGGTCAGCCACCCGTAATCGACTGTCAAATCAAGCCCAGGAGCCAATTCAGCCAGTTTATTTTGTTCTTGTGGGCCGGCGTAAAAAGGCATAGAAATACTTCTAACTTGGTCCGGCTCAACGGCACCAACGGGCGCAATAACGCCGGCAGCATATTGGTTGGGAGCAAGCCGTTTGGCGAAATATTCGCGGGGCGTGCCGGGTTCAGGTAACCAGGCAGTCAGGAAATAATGTTCCAGCATTGCTATCCAACCATTATCCGCATTGGTTGGATATTCCGCTTTATTCTTATCCAAATCAGAAAATTTAATTTTCAGAAATTTCTCATCATCCGTATACATTGCAGCCCCGGTATAAGAATGAACCAAGGCGCCAGCTCCGACAGGCTCATTAGGATCCCGCAGCATCTGAAAATAAGAAAATGGAATTATTGTTGTTTCGCTATGATTGGCAATCTCAAATTCAACATCAATTACGTAGCTGCCACGATGAAAGGTATATATTTTCGTAACTTGTATATCATCCGCTTCAGGTGCTACAAGACGTACCACGACTTTTTCCTGACCAGATTCCAGCTGATAAGAATATTTATTGTCCTCTACGGTAAATTTTGTTTTGTGATTAGGCAATCCATCGCCAATGAGCCCGGACTGGGCAACTTGAAATCGCGCAGTTTTATCCATCAAGAGCTCGTAGGGCTTACTGATATCCTCTCGGGCTGGGTGTTCAAGCAAGCCTAGCTGTCGAATATCACCCCCTGCTGTATCAATCTCAGCAATAATCATGTCCGTTCTCACCTGAATCTTTTCGCCTATGGTGAAAAGATTAGGCGTTACAGATGGACTGACACCTTCGATCCCTGGAACGGTAGCCGATCCGGTTATTGAAGAAGCCAATTCATCTCCAGGAACCGGGAGAGGATCATGGCGTTGATTGGAAGGGTCTGAGGCTGTTCCAGACATTACTTGCGAACTGGTGGAAGGATATAATTCTTTTTGCCAGGCATCCCACAAAAAAAGCAATGAGGTGGAAAAAATGATGATCAGTAGAAGTTTTTTTGTTTCCATTATTTTTCAATCAAGTTGGTTTTCTCGATAAAGCTATTCGCGTACTACTCGCAATAGTTAACCGTACAATTACACATTTTGTTATAGACAAATTTCATCACGGCTGCTTTACAAAGAATTTTGGGTAGTCAGTTAGTTTTGAGGTTATGGGTGAAATTACCGAGCTGGTTTTTAATAACACCTACACTCCAGGGAATGCACTTAATATGTGACATATAGTCAATCGCGCTCCAAGTTATTAACCAGATACTCGTATGCTTTGCATGCGTATTGTATTGTGAATAAATTGGGCTAAATCGGCATATAGGTACCAAGATAGAATTCTTGCAATGTCGGCAAGACATTTAATACTAATGATTAATTGTGACATTGCTGTAGTTCGAGCATTATTAATTGCATTTCGGCGGACAACCCTTTGGACTCATCTTTGATCATAGGACGTCTCAGTCGTATCAACCAATCCATTTCTTTTATTTTATCGCTGCCCCGTTTTCTCCGAAATGTTTCTCGCAAAATACGTTTAATCCGGTTACGCCTAGTTGCACGACGCTCAAATTTTTTTGAAACAATCAATCCTAGGCGCGCATAACCCAGACCATTCGGTTTCGCATAAATTTGAATTAAATCCCCACTGATCTGACACTTAAAATTAATTATCGCAGCAAATTCTGAAGCTTTTTGTAACTTGCAGTGCTTTGGCAAAGAATGAATTTCAACAAATCTAAAAATAAAGAATATAACCCAAATATATTTTTAAACACTCAATCGTGCTCGACCTTTTGCACGACGAGCACGGATTATCGCCGCACCAGCACGTGTTTTCATACGCACTCGGAACCCATGCGTACGTTTTCTCTTAGTTACTGAAGGTTGATAAGTACGTTTCATTCGTCACTCCTCTCAATATTTATTTTATCTTATCAATAGAACCGCGTATTACAACTTGTTATGGGGTCAAATGTCAATATCCTTTTCAAAGATAAATCAATCTTGCCCTTTTGATGAGCAAGATTAACAGATAAGAAAATAGGTTAGTAGTTTTAATTTGATTAGTTATTGGAATAGGTGTCAAATTCTTATCAAGGTGCAATTTATGATACGTTAATTCAAACTATCGCCGAAACATTCAAACATTCTGCCTGATGATGCAATGATAGAATACAAATAAATGATTTTTAACCCGACCAAACAGAATCAAGTTTGAATACCAAAATTCCTCAATACGCTTTAATACTCATTTCCGAGTATTGGATAATACTCACACACACAGATCCAACCAATCATACATGAGTCTGTTTCCCATAACCAACCTCGCGCATAAAGTACTGACCGTCAGTGAGTTAAACAACAATACCAAACAGTTGCTGGAACAAAACATCCCATTAATGTGGATTAAAGGTGAAATCTCCAATTTAAAGCGCTACCAATCGGGTCATTGGTATTTTTCTCTCAAAGATAATCAAGCGCAAGTCCGTTGCGTGTTATTCAGTCATAAGAATCAGTTTATCGATTGGCAACCTAAAGATGGCATGCAAGTAGAAGTGCTTGCATTGGTCACCCTGTATGAGCCGCGCGGCGATTTTCAACTTAATGTTGAAACTATGCGACACGCAGGGTTAGGTGAGTTATTCGAAATGTTTGAAAAGCTTAAAGCCAAACTGCAACAAGCTGGGCTATTTAGCCCTGCGCAGAAAAAACCATTGCCTGCCTTTCCTAAACAAGTCGGCATCATCACCTCACTAGATACTGCGGCACTACGAGACATTCTGTCGACATTGCGACGGCGCATGCCATTCTTGCCAGTCATTGTCTACCCTACCCTGGTACAAGGAAAAACAGCCGCCAGCAACATCGCTGACACCATCAAATTAGCATGCCGACGGGCAGAATCCGATGTATTGATACTCTGTCGTGGCGGTGGCAGCATTGAAGACCTATGGTCATTTAACGAAGAAATCGTAGCGCTTGCAATTAGCACCAGCTCAATACCTATCGTCAGCGGTATCGGCCATGAGACAGACTTTACCATTGCAGATTTTGTTGCAGATATGCGCGCACCTACACCTACTGCAGCGGCGGAACTGGTTAGCAAAGACCGAATAGAACTAAGTCATCGATTAAATGCGCTGCATCAACACATGCACCGCACCACTTTGCATCGTATTGAACACGCTATGCAACAAGTTGACATTCTGTCGCACCGATTAATTTATCCTGGCGACAAAATCAAGCAACAAATCATTCATCAGCAACATTTGCAAGGCCAGCTCATTAACACATGGGCACATCAGTTGGAAAAGAAGCAGTGGAAATTACTCGATCTCAATCAACAACTAATAGCATTAAGTCCGCGGATTGCTCGACTGCAAGAACAACAAAATGAATTGGTTTCACGTTTAGGTTACGCCTATTCTCGCTATTTCGAAACATTGTCCGCTAGGCTATGGCATTTACAGATGCAATTATCACACCTAAACCCGCAAGCGGTACTGGAGCGGGGTTATAGCATCACACAGGCTAAGGATGGTGCCATCATTCGTGACAGCAAACAAATTCATTCTGGAGATAGAATTCAGGTAAAATTTGCGCACGGAATGTGTGAGGCGGATGTCAGCACAACCAGAGATCCTGATCAATACGAATAAAACGATCATTCATTCCTCTATATTCAACAAGGACAAAACTGTCGATGTCAAAAACTTTTCTGATACTAGGTACATTAAATACACTGTTATGCATCGCATTAGGCGCCTTTGGTGCCCATGGATTGAAAAGAATGTTATCAGCCGATATGCTTTCGGTGTATCACACTGGCGTGCAATACCATTTTTATCACGCCTTTGGAATCATCGTCATTGGCCTGCTTCTGCTGCACTTCCCCAAATCCCGCTTGATGCCAATATCCGGTTGGTTAATGATGGTTGGCATTGCTCTGTTCAGTTTCAGCCTTTATGTACTCAGCCTAACCGGCATACGCGGGCTAGGTATGATCGCACCCTTTGGTGGTGTTTCATTCCTCACGGCATGGGCTTTACTCGCATATGCTATCTGGAAAGAAAGGTAATTGACGGGATCATATCCACCTAAATGTTTACAATAAAAGTACACTGGGATTCCAAAAACACTTCCACAAGTATTTAAGAATTATGAGTTCTTGGAATCCCGCAATGACATTTAAAATTATTCAATTCGAATAAATACCCAGTTAAAATATCCCCTATTATATACAATCTATTGATTTATTTTGCCATTCCTCTGTGAGCAGCAGCCATTTGCGCATTTCTTTCCGCCGCTTTAGTAAATTCTCTTAATAATGCTTCATGGTGTGAATGGTATTCTTGTCCTACTCGACCATAGTATTCACTATGCTCTTCATACTCCTTCAGCATCTTTCTTTCTGCTTCTGCTTTTGCATACATTTCCTTAGATTCTTTTTCGTAATGCTCAGCTAATTTGATATGATAAAGACTGGTTCCGACACTCGCTTCAGCTTCGCCTGTATTTGTTGATTCTCCGGCCAAAGATACACTTGAAACCAGGAAAGTAAGAATAATTATAACTACGGAATATAACCTTACTTGCATACTGAGTCTCCTTAAACTGATGTATAAAAAAGATACTACTGTCACTACAAATATCCGATCAGCTGAATATGCCTCTAACTTAACCGATCATCACCTTGGGAATCTGTTTCAAACTAGTATTTTTTCCCATTTGTACATCATAGCAAATTGTATGATTCCCACAAAAGATTTATGGATTAACTATGCCATTAATTAGATTCAGGTAATAATAAAATGAGATTATTATTTCTATTCATGTTACTAGCTTGCGTCAGTTTTTTGGGATACGCACAATATCTTCAGCACATAGAAGGGCTATTACCTTGTCCGCTTTGTGTTGCACAACGTCTGGCGTATTGGTTATTAGGATTAACAGCATTTATCGCGTTTCTTCATAACCCCAAACCACTTGGACATCGCCTTTATAGCCTATTAATGGTTATATTAGCGCTCACGGGTACGGTCATTGCAGCACGGCATGCCTGGTTAATTCGATATCCGGAATCGTTTGAATGTGGCATCAGTCCTGAAGAAGCCTTTCTGAACTCCTTACCTATTGCCGATTGGTGGCCTGGAATGTTTGAAGCTAACGGCGATTGCGCTAATGTCGATTGGACATTTTTATCGTTGACGATTCCAGATTGGTCACTTGCTGCGTTTGTTGGTCTTGGGATCTTGGCGCTTTACCCTCTGTTACCCCGGAGATAGTCAAAGCTTCGGATTACCCCCGTGGATGATGCTCGGAGTGGAGCTGCTTCAGGCGTTCACGTGCAATATGCGTATAAATTTGTGTAGTCGATATATCCGCATGCCCCAATAGCAGTTGCACAACACGCAAATCAGCGCCATGATTTAATAAATGCGTAGCAAATGCATGGCGTAGCGTGTGTGGCGATAGTTGCTTGGCAATCCCCACTAATTGAGCATACCGCTTGATAAGATACCAGAAAGCTTGGCGTGTCATAGCGGCGCCACGTGTGGTCACAAAGATTGTATCCGTAACAATGCCATTTAACAGCAAAGGCCTCGCATCTTTGGTGTAACGATTCAACCATTCGAGTGATTCTTCTCCTAGCGGCGCAAGTCGCTCCTTTCTGCCCTTACCCATGACTCGCAATACACCCATATCCATGCCGACTTGCGAATACTTAAGATTGATCAGTTCTGATACTCTTAATCCACTGGCATATAAAACTTCAAGCATGGCCCGGTCACGCAAACCCAGTGGCTGCATAAGATCGGGTGCATTTAGCAACTGCTCAACTTCTTTTTCTGAGAGACTTTCTGGTAGGTAACGCTGCAGTTTAGGCGTTTCTATATTAAGGCTAGGGTCGGTTGAAATTTTTCCTTGACGCAGTAAAAAGCGATAAAAACGCTTTAGACTCGATAACTCCCGACTTGTAGTGCTGGCTTTCATCTTAGCTGAAACTCTAGATGCGAGAAATTCCAACAAATCAGAATTTGTCGCTTCGGTTAACATACTATTACTTGGATTACGTTGTTTCAACCATGCGCTGAAAAGTTGCAGATCATTACGATAACTATCCAGCGTATTGCGCGACAACCCATCTTCGAGCCATAAAGCATCAGAAAACTCATCCAGCAGCCCGGTATTTAATTCAGGTACTCTCATGCCGCAACAGCCAACGCTTAATCTCTAAAGGGTTTCCTTCACTCGCGTTCATAAAACCTCCTAATCCACCACTTTTGGAAATAACCCGATGACAAGGTATGACAATCGGAATACGATTAGCACCACAAGCTCGACCCACCGCTCTTGGTGCCGAATGTAACCGCATTGCTATTTCTGCATAGCTATTGGTTTCTCCACATGGAATAGCTTGGATAGCATGCCAAACACGCTGCTGATGTGTCGTACCACTAATATGTAAGCACAAATCAAACGTAAAATTTGGTTCGGTCAGGTAAGCAAGTAATTGCCCACACACTTCTTTTGCCAACATAGTTTGTGGTGCCAGAGCTAGTGTATCAACTGGCAAATAATCAATATCAGTAAGCCAATCTTCTTCTGTTCTAATACCTAAAACAGCGAATGGCGCAAGTAACTTCGCCTGGTAAGTTTTGACTGAGTCAATTGCCCGATTATTTCTCGATCTCACCATTATTCGCTTGATTATTACTTACAGAATTTATGACAACATGTTTTACCTGCACGAAAAATGGACATTCGATATAACTAGAAGTTTCATATTGCAGCCTCAATCTTACAACCTTCATATGATTCATAGAGGAAGTTTATAAGCCATACGATATTTGCAATACTTAAGACTTTAACAGTAACAATTCATTGAGCCTTTTGACAAACGCAGCTGGATCTTCGAGCTGCCCACCTTCAGCCAATAAAGCCTGATCAAACAATATGTGGCTCCAGTCCTCAAAATTTTCCACTTCATTATTTAGTCGCTGCACCATTGGATGATGTGGATTGATTTCTAGTATGGGTTTAGTATGTTGTATTTTCTGCCCCGCTGACTTCAATAATCTCTCCAAATTACCACCCATATCGTTAGTATCTGCCACCAGACAAGCAGGAGATTCAGTCAAGCGAAACGTAACCCGTACATCTTTTACTTGCTCATTTAACGTTACTTTCATTTTTTCAGTCAATTCTTGGAAGGCATCGGTTTCTTTTTCTCGCTCTTTTTTCTCCGCTTCATCTTCTAAATCCCCTAGGTCTAATCCGCCCTTTGCAACTGATTGGAGGGGTTTTCCCTCAAATTCTGTTAAGTTACTTACAAGCCACTCATCAACGCGATCTGCTAGCAAGAGTACCTCTATGCCTTTCTTGCGAAAAACTTCAAGATGCGGACTATTCTTAGCTGCCTTGAGACTATCTGCTGTCACATAATAAATTTTCTCTTGACCTTGTTTCATGCGCCGCAAATAAGTTTCCAAAGAAACCGTTGGCTCATCGGAGTCACTATTTGTCGTGACAAGACGCAACAATTTCGCAATTCGTTCACGATTAGCAAAATCCTCGCCCACACCTTCCTTTAGAACCTGCCCAAATTCTCGATAGAAAGTTTTGTACTTTTCTTTACCATCGTCATCTTCGTGTTTTGATAAGTCTTCAATTAGTCCTAGAACTTTTTTAACTACCCCTGCCCTAATTGAGTCAATATCCTTAGATTCCTGCAAGATTTCTCGAGATACATTGAGTGGTAAATTATTTGAATCGATTACGCCTCTTACAAAACGCAAATAGTTAGGCAACAACTTCTCTACATCATCCATAATGAAAACCCGTTGCACATACAACTTAATCCCATGGCGGCGCTCGCGATCAAATAAGTCAAATGGTGCTCGTGATGGAATATAAAGTAACTGTGTATAATCTTGCTTACCTTCTACCCGTGCATGCACATAAGCAAGCGGAGGCTCGAAATCATGCGCCACATGTTTATAAAATTCATTATATTGTTCTGCAGTAATTTCGTTCTTAGAACGAGTCCATAAAGCATTCGCTTGATTAATGGTTTCATCTTCATCAGTAATTTTGTTTTTATTCTCTTCTTGCGACCACTCTTCCTTTTTCATCACAATAGGCAGGGTAATGTGATCCGAGTATTTCCGGATAATATTACGGACCCGCATCCCGTTAAGAAACTCATCTTCTTCATTACGCAAGTGCAGTATTATTTCGGTTCCTCGCTCGGGCTTCTCAACGGTTTCCAATGTATAATCGCCCTCGCCGCTAGACTCCCACCTCACACCATGTTCAGCAGTCAATCCGGCGCGCCTGGTAATCAATGTCACTTTGTCAGCAATAATAAAAGCTGAATAAAACCCTACACCAAATTGACCGATCAAATGTGCATCCTTAACTTGATCACCGGTTAATGAATTAAAAAATTCACGCGTGCCTGATTTTGCAATGGTTCCTATATGATCAATAACTTCTTGGCGAGACATACCGATACCGTTGTCAGAAATGGAAATTGTCCGGTCATTAACATCATAACTAACGCGAATTCTGAGATCCGAATCGGATTCATAAAGTGCAGCATCAGTGAGACCTTCAAAACGTAATTTGTCTGCTGCATCAGAAGCATTTGAAATCAGTTCACGCAAAAATATTTCCTTATTACTGTATAAGGAATGAATCATTAACTTTAGTAGTTGCTTTGCTTCCGCCTGAAAATTTAATTGTTCTTTGGTTGTTGCAGCTTGCATGATTATCTCCTTAAATGTTTTGCGTAAGTATAGGATTCAAACTGAAGAATTCAAGTTGATTGATCATTCAGTTGATTATATATATGGTTATCTAAATAAATTCTATTACAGAAATCGCCAATCAAAGAAGTATCGTTAAAATACCTCAAGCAACAAACTACTCGACAAGGTAAGAAATTTACTTGGATCTTTGGCGGAATGCGGTCACGTCACAGTAGGGAGTTCTTGATAGAACACTCTGCAGCGCTAACTACATAGAATTTTGGATTGCATAAAAACTTAACCCCATAAGCGCCTGAGGGAATATGCCTAATGCTAAAACAGCAAAACCATTTGCGCTCAATAAAATTCTAACATCGCTATTAGAAACAAGAGGCTCAACAGTTTCTGGATCATCAAAATACATCAATTTGATAATACGTAGATAATAAAAAGCGCCAATCAATGAAAACAGCACTGCTACTACTGCTAGCCAAATGTAGCCAGCATTGACAACCGCTTGCAATACAGCAAATTTTGCATAGAACCCGATCATTGGTGGAATACCTGCTAGTGAAAGCATCAATAACAGTGTAATGAATGCATACCAGGAATTTCTTTTGTTGAGCCCCTTAAAGTCATCGATGTTTTCAGCTTCAAATCCACTTCGACACAGCAGCATAATCATGGCGAAAATTCCGAGAGTCATCAATACATAAGCGATGACATAAAACAAAGCAGAACTATAACCATTTGTATCTGCGCTAATAAATCCCAACAATAAGAATCCCATATGCGAAATAGTTGAATAGGCTAGCATTCTCTTAATGTTCGTTTGTGCTATTGCAGCAATATTACCCACTGCCATAGATAAAACCGCCAGAATTACTAACATTCCCTGCCAGTCAGCAACCATTTCGCCCATTCCTTCAACCAATAATCGCATTACAAAGCCAAATGCCGCCAATTTGGGTGCGGAACCAATAAATAGTGTCACAGCTGTCGGTGCACCTTGATAAACATCCGGCGCCCACATATGGAAGGGTGCTGCACTGAGCTTAAAAGCAATACCTGCCACAATAAAAACCAAACCAACAATGAGCACTTCTTTGCTACTTGCTCCACTTTGAATAATTTGAGCAACCTGAGATACATGGAGCGTTCCTGTCGCTCCATAAATCATTGACATACCATATAGCAAAAAACCTGATGCCAAAGCGCCCAATACAAAGAACTTCATGGCCGCTTCTGTTGCCATCAAGGAATCGCGTCTTAGTGCTACTAATGCATAAAGTGACAATGAAAGCAATTCTAAGCCGATATATAGCGTCAAGAAATGACTGGCTGAAATCATGACCATCATGCCTAGAGTTGCAAATAGTATCAAACTAAAAAACTCTCCTTTCAGCATTCCGCGATCACTTATATAGGAATGCGAATATACGAGAACAGCCGATACCGTACCATAAACCATCAATTTCAGAATATCAGCCATGGAATCATCGACAAACATACCATGAAAAGTTAGTATCGATTCAGTGGAAAAAGATACAAAAGTAAGTATTGCACAGCCTAATAGCGTAATTTGCGTCAACAAATAAGCAACATAGCGTCTACTCTCGCCAGCTGCAATATCTGCAAGCATTACCACGCACACCATGATAAGCATAAAAATCTCGGACGAGGCAGGCGCAAGATCAGGTGGAATAAAATTCATTAACTCATTATCCTTATAGCAGGAACGATCACCGTTCTAGATTTCTGTATTACAACTTACTATTACTAACATGAGTTAGAAGTTGATCAACTGTTGCATGCATCACTTCAGTTAATGGGAAAGGGTATATACCAATCCACAAAACAGAAATTGCCAAAATTGCCAACAAACCGAACTCTCGTTTGGATATGTCCCGCAAACTCTCAACCGCAGGACTTGCCACTGCACCAAAAATAACGCGTTTATACATCCACAAAGTATAAGCAGCGCCAAATATCAATGTAGTTGCCGCAAGAAATGCATACCAAAAATTTACTTTAATTGCACCCATGATCACCATGAACTCACCTACGAAACCACTCGTCCCTGGCAAACCGGCATTCGCCATCGCAAATAGCATGAAAAAAGCAGCAAAAACAGGCATCTTATTTACCACGCCTCCATAATCAGTAATCTGACGGGAATGCAATCGATCGTATAGCACACCGACACAAAGAAACATGGCACCAGAAATGAAACCATGCGAAATCATTTGTACCATTGCACCTTCGATACCATAAGCGTTTAACAAGAAAAAGCCTAATGTTACAAACCCCATATGAGCTACTGATGAATAGGCAATCAGTTTCTTCATATCGGCTTGCATTAGTGCAATCAACCCTATGTAAACGACAGCAATCAACGACAAGACAATCATCATTTCTGCTAAGTAGTGACTTGCATCCGGGGCGATTGGCAATGAAAAACGCAAGAAGCCATAACCACCCAATTTAAGCAGAATTGCTGCCAGCACAACTGAACCACCTGTTGGTGCTTCAACGTGTGCATCAGGTAACCAGGTATGCACTGGCCACATAGGAACTTTAACCGCAAATGCCAGAAGAAATGCGATAAATATTAAAATCTGTGGTGTCATAGGGATTGCTAGCTTGTGATAGTTCTCTATTGAGAAACTTCCTTCGGATGCGTGATACAAATAAATAAATGCAATTAACATCAATAAGGAACCAAGCAGCGTGTAAAGAAAAAATTTGATTGCCGCATAAACCCGATTAGGACCACCCCAAATACCTACGATTAAAAACATCGGTATTAACGATGCTTCCCAGAATACATAAAATAAAATCGCATCCAACGAAGAAAAAACACCGTTAACGATCCCGGACATAACCAAGAAAGCTCCCATATATTGGGATACTCGTTCTTTGATGACATCCCATCCTGCCACTACCACCAATGGAGTAATAAAACAATTCAACAAGATCAATGGCATAGAAATTCCATCTACACCGATATGGTAATTAACATTAAAACGTTCAAACCATATATGATTTTCCAAAAACTGCATGGCTCCTGTTGCAGAATCGAAATTGGTATATAGCGGAATTGCTACTAAAAATCCCAAAACCGAACCAATTAAAGCAATCCAGCGCGCGAGCTCTGCATTGCGATCATCTCCAGTAGCAAAAACGGCCACACCAAACACAATGGGTAACCAAATAATTAAACTCAATAGTGGGAATTCAAACGACATGCTTATTCCGTTTTATTTGTTAGTAGTACTTATTACTTTTAAGTATTTTATTTATCGATATCTACAAACAACAACATATCTCATTACTTTTGTATGTAGCCTAATATAGCCATAGCGTCAATATAAAGAATATGCCAACAATCATTGTAAATGCATAATGATAAATATAACCTGTTTGATAACGACGAACGATTGCTGAAGTCAGTGCAACCACTCGTGCTGCACCATTGACAAAGAATCCATCAATAATTTTGATATCGCCATACTTCCAAAGCACCGTACCCAAGGCACGTGTTCCACCAGCAAAAAGCCATGAATATAGTTCATCAATATAGTATTTGCGATCAAGCAAGTTATACACTGAACCAAAGTTTTCTTTTATTTTTCCTGGAATATCGGTTCTTACACAATACAAATACCAAGCAGTAAGAATACCTGTCATTGAAAGCCAAAATGGTGTGGTATACAAAGCATGCATCATCATTCCACCAACCCCAGAAAATTCTGCACCTAATTTCTCAATCGCATCATGGTGTGGCAGTACGTGAATCGCGCCGTTAAAATAATCGCCAAAAACCATTGGGCCGATAAACCATCCAGCTGCTACGGTTGGAATAGCTAATATCACCAGTGGCACAGTCACAACCCATGGTGACTCATGTAAATGTTCCTTAGTATGACGATCCATCCGAGGTTGCCCATGAAACGTCATGAAGATTAGCCGAAAAGTATAAAAGGCTGTTACAAATACCGTTGTCAAAACACAGAAATAAGCAAAACCAACACCTGGAATATTAGCAAAGTGGACTGCCTCAATAATTGCATCTTTAGAGAAAAATCCGGAAAAACCGGGAACACCCGCACTGGCTAATGCAGCAATAAACATTGTCCAATAAGTAATTGGCATATAACTTTTAAGTCCACCCATTTTTTGCATATTTTGCTCATGATGCATGGCAATAATGACGGAACCAGCACCCAAGAATAAAACGGCCTTAAAAAATGCATGAGTCATCAGGTGGAAAATTGCTGCAGAATAGGCTGATGCACCCAAGGCTACTGTCATGTAACCTAGTTGGGATAGCGTGGAATAAGCAACGACTCGTTTAATATCATTTTGAACCATGGCAACAAGTGCCATGAACAATGTGGTAATTCCACCAATCACCAAAATAACTGATAAAGCTGTTTCTGATAACTCAAAAAGTGGCGACATACGCGCCACCATGAATATGCCTGCAGTTACCATTGTAGCGGCATGAATCAGTGCCGATATGGGCGTTGGTCCTTCCATGGAATCCGGCAACCATACATGTAAAGGAAATTGCGCTGACTTGCCCATTGCGCCAATAAACAACAATATACAAATCACCGTAATCACAAGCCAGGATATACCAGAAACCAATTCAATATTTTCATTGACGATGCCTGGAGCTTGTGCAAAAACAGATACATAATCAAGCGTGCCAAAATAAGCCAATATCATACCAATGCCCAGGAGAAAACCAAAATCTCCAACACGATTTACTAAAAATGCCTTCATATTGGCATAAATAGCGGTAGGGCGTGTATACCAAAACCCGATTAACAAGTACGAGACAAGTCCAACAGCCTCCCAGCCAAAAAATAATTGCAAGAAGTTATTTGACATCACCAACATCATCATCGAGAAGGTGAACAACGAGATGTAGCTGAAGAAACGCTGATAACCTGGATCACCGTGCATATAACCGATGGTATAGATATGCACCATAAGTGAAACTAAGCTAACAACAACCATCATGGTCGCTGATAATTGGTCAATTAGAAAGCCGATTTCGAATCGTGTATCACCTGTTATTAACCATGTATAAACGCTGCCGTTATAACTATTACCTTCTAATACATCAAAAAAAATAACAATGGATGCTATCAACGAAACGAATACTAATGCTATCGTGACGCGATGACTCCAGATAGGTCCAATAAAGCGCCCCAATAATCCCGCGATAAGTGATCCAATTAACGGAGCTAACGGAACCAATAAATAAAGTTTCTGCATCTTGATTAATAATTCTTATTAATTATAAATACTTATAATGTTCTTTAACTAACCTTTAAGCTTGTCTAAATCATCAACATTGATTGTATGCATATTGCGAAATAGCACCACGATTATTGCTAAGCCAATAGCCGATTCAGCAGCTGCAACTGTCAAAATAAAGAACACAAAAATTTGCCCTGAAATATCTTGCAAGTAGTGCGAAAAAGCAACAAAGTTCATATTAACTGCCAGTAACATCAATTCAATTGACATTAGTATGATAATGACATTTTTTCGATTCAGAAAAATACCGACCAGCCCTATTGCAAACAATATCGCGCCGAGTACAAGGTAATGAGATAATGAAATCAAGAGCTGCCTCTTTTTATATTTAAATAGTCACCAAACAGAAATAAGTACACACAAACACTCATTCTTTCTTTTCTGTCGGCATGTTCACTATACGGATTCTATCTTCTTTTCTTACTTTGACTTGTTTAGATGGATTCGTAGATTTCTTATCTTCGCGATGACGCAGTGTCAACGCTATTGCCGCAATCATCGCAACCAGTAAAAGCACAGCCGCCAATTCAAACGCATACACATACTCGGTATAAATCAACCGCCCCAGTTCTTTCGTATTACTGTAATCAGCACCTTTGGGCTCAGGTATCGGCATTTCTTCATGCCCAAAGTATTTACCCATTAGCACCATTGATATTTCTACTACCATGACCAGAGCAATCACCGCACCAAACGGAAACCATTTCCAGAATCCTTCTCGTAATTGATCCAGATTGATATCCAGCATCATCACTACAAATAAGAACAAAACCATGACAGCACCGACATAAACTAATACAAGCGTAATCGCAAGAAATTCTGCTTCTAGTAGCAACCACAAACCAGCGCACGTAACAAATGACAACACCAGCAATAAAGCCGAATTTACTGGATTACGCACCGTAATTACACCGAGCGCCGATGCAATCAGTATTGCTGAAAAAAAATAAAATAAAATATCTTGAAAAATCATTAGTATTTACCAGCAAGATTCAACGATAGGGTGCATCAGCTTCTCGATCCTTGGCGATCTGCTCTTCATATCGATCTCCCACTGCCAATAGCATTTCTTTGGTGTAGATAAAATCCTCTCTCTTCTCACAGTGGTATTCCAATATGCGTGTTTCAACAATTGAATCAACTGGACAGGATTCCTCACAGAAACCACAAAAAATGCATTTACTCAAATCGATATCATAGCGTGTAGTCCGTCGCGTACCATCCGCACGCTGTTCTGACTCTATCGTAATCGCCATCGCCGGACAAACAGCTTCACATAATTTGCATGCAATGCAGCGTTCTTCTCCGTTTGGATAACGACGTAATGCATGCAAGCCGCGAAAACGCGGCGATTGAGGAGTTTTTTCCTCTGGAAAATGTACAGTTATCTTTGGTTTAAAAAGATATTTTCCAGTAACTGCCATACCTTTTAGCAATTCAAATAATAAAAAGGTACTAAAAAATTTTTTGATACGATCCATTGTATTCTCTCAATTTTAAAACCAGATATTTAGTGGAAACACATTTCGTATTGATTCTGGCAATTGCATTATTGCACCTAAAAGAACGATCCATACGAGTGTTATAGGAATAAATATTTTCCAACCTAGTCTCATAATCTGATCATAGCGATATCGCGGGAAAGTCGCACGAAACCAAAGAAAAAAGAACAATATAAATGCAATCTTTAATAGTAGCCAGATAAAACCAGGTATCAGCGTAAACGGTGCAATATCAATTGGCGGCAACCACCCCCCCAAAAACATAATAGATGTTAAAGTTGCCACCAATATCATATTGGAATATTCGGCTAGAAAAAATACAGTAAAAGCCATACCTGAATAATCAACATGAAAGCCCGCAACAATTTCTGACTCGCCTTCCGCGACATCAAATGGCGCACGATTTGTTTCAGCAACACCTGAAATCAAATAAACCAGAAACATCGGGAACAGTGGAATCAAATACCAATTTAACAGACTGTTACCCTGCTGGCCATTCACAATATCACCCAGATTCAAACTTTGTGACATCATCAGAACACACACTAAGGCAAACCCCATTGCAAGTTCATATGAGACCACTTGTGCAGCTGAACGCATGGCGCCTATAAAAGCATATTTAGAATTAGATGCCCAACCCGCGATAATGATGCCGTATATACCCATGGATGTCATTGCTAAAATATAAAGTAATCCAGCGTTGATATCCGCAAGCACGAGCTCGGGTGAAAAAGGAATCACAGCCCAAGCAGCCAATGCCGGCATAATAGTAAGTACAGGCGCCAGAATAAAAAGAAATTTATTAGCGCTTGTTGGAATTATAATTTCTTTCATGATTGCTTTTACAGCATCAGCAATCGGCTGCCCCCAACCACGTAACCATGGTATGCCAAAAAAAGTTACCCTATTCGGCCCTACTCGAATTTGCATATACGCAATAATCTTACGTTCGGCAAAAGTAAGATAAGCCACGCCTAATAACAATGGAACAACAATGGCAAAGATAAATGTCATATTCGTGGCTAATGAAAACATCATGGGTCCCCATTCTGCACCCAATATTTCCACAAACTGTTGTTGAATACTCTCCATTAATAAACTCCAACCCTTGCCATCACAATTTCTCTATTTTTACTTCACCAAACAGAGCACCTAGCGCTACTGTTTTAGGATGTGCGCACGCGATGCGAACACAATTAGGAGGCAATTTTTCATCTAACGCAGCTTCAAGTTGCACAAGCCCTTCTCCTTGCTTAACTTTTACTTTATCGCCCGAGATAACACCTAAATTTCCTAGTTCCCCAGCCGCCATCCAAGCTTTGGGCAGCTCGGCATCCTGCGTAGCCTGTAAAGATTCGGCTCTACGAACAATCGGGTCTGCTTGATAAATCGGCACTTCGCCAATACGTTCCATACCCTCTTTCTCAACTATCGAAATAGTAGCTTCAAAATTCCCTAAGCTATTATTTAGATATCGACTAATCTCAAATCCATCAGGAAAAATCTCTGCACGTATTTGCTCTGCTGTTTCATATTCGAACTTTTCCAGCGCTAGCAAATTAGCTAGAACACGTAATACCTTCCATCCAGGTCTAGCTTCGCCTAATGGGGAAACCACTCCATTAAAGCTCTGTATCCTACCCTCTGTATTAACATAAGTGCCTGATGTTTCAGTAAATGGCGCAATTGGCAGTAATACATCTGCATAATCTTTAGCATTTCCTTGGTAAGCACTCAATGACACTACGAATTTACCCGTTTTAATTACTTCTATCGCTTGTTGCGAATTATAAGAATCATATTCTGGTTCTACATTCATTAATATAAATGCGCTGCATTCTTCATTTGTTGAGTCATTCTCAAATTCCAATATTTGCGCAGCATTCAATCCACATTCGACATGATCCAACTTCTCCGCAACTGAGAATGCCGTCGTTACCGGTATTGCACCGGCAAGATAAGCGCCTACGCTATTGGCAGCTTCACCCAGCACACCATAACTTGCACCCGTTATTTTAGCAATTAACCCAGCAAGCCAAATTAACTTAGCATAATCAGGGTGGTGCTGCGCGATATTACCCAAATAAATTGCAGCCGGTACACTTTCAATCAAGCTAGATGCAATAGCGGAAGCACTCGTCGTACTCGAAACACCTAACGAATTAATGACTCGTTGCAACTCTTCCGTTTGTTCTATTCCCTTTATTTCAGCAGCAACTTTTAGAATCTCAGCCAAAGCTTTGACCATTAAGCTCGGTGCAACAATTGTTTTGTTTGCAACATTAACTAACAGGTCATCATCTACCGGGTTTACAACATTCAATTTCATGCCATTCTTTACAGACTGCCGTATACGTTGCGCTAGGAGCGGATGATCTTTGCGTAGCGTACTGCCGATAATTAAAGCTGACTTTAGTTGCGAAATGTCTGCAATGCTGGTACCCAACCATGGAATACCCTGCATTTTCTTATCTGCACTAAAGTCGGATTGACGTAAGCGATGATCAATGTTGCTACTGCCAAAATCTCTCAACAATTTTTGCAATAAATAAAGCTCTTCCGTGGTGCTATACGCAGACCCTAATGCTGCAATTTTATTAGCACCGTATTGATTCTTTATCGCTTGAAGAGCATTAGCTGTAAATTCCAGAGCTTCCTTCCAGTCACACTCAAACCATTCACCATTACGCTTGATCATGGGGCGTATCAATCTGTCTTCAGAGTTCAATCCTTCATAAGAGAATCGATCTTTATCAGACAACCAGCACTCATTAATTTCCTCATTGTCTCGAGGAAGCACACGCATCACGCGATTTTGTTTAACTTGTACGACAAGATTCGATCCTAAGCCACAGTGCGGGCTAATTGATTTCCTGCGCGACAACTCCCATGTACGTGCCGAATATCGGAATGGCTTACTAACCAACGCACCAACTGGACAGAGATCAATTACATTACCCGACAATTCAGAGTCCACTGTTTTGCCGACAAATGCAAGTATTTCTGCATGCTCACCACGCCCAGCCATACCAAGTTCCATAATCCCGGCAATTTCCTGACCAAACCGAACACAGCGCGTACAGTGTATGCACCGCGTCATATCTGTTGATATCAGCGGCCCCAGATTTTTGTTAACAACCACTCGCTTCGCTTCGGAATATCTTGACCCGCTCGAACCGTATCCTACAGCAAGATCTTGTAACTGACACTCACCGCCCTGATCACAAATAGGGCAATCAAGTGGATGATTAATCAGCAAAAACTCCATCACTCCCTTTTGCGCGGCCACGGCTTGCTGAGAATGCGTATATACCTTCATTCCATCCATTACCGGTGTTGCACAAGCGGGTAATGGTTTTGGCGCTTTTTCTACTTGCACCAGACACATACGACAATTGGCTGCAATGGATAATTTTTTGTGATAGCAGAAATGTGGAATGTATATACCAACCTGCTTTGCACCATCCATGATGGTGTTCCCCTTGGGTACAGATACCTGCTTACCGTCGATTTCTATATTGACCATCAGTTAAAATTCTTAGGTTAATTACGAACAATTAAATTAGCATGTTATTAATTATTAACTAATTAATAATTAAACCATACATTTCTTATGTTCTATATGGTGAACAAATTCGTCACGAAAATGTTGAATCATTGCACGTACTGGCATAGCTGCAGCATCACCCAAGGCGCAAATTGTCCTCCCCTGTATGTTGTCAGCGATATTATCCAGAAGATCAAGATCTTCTGGTCGTCCTTTACCATGCTCAATACGATTAACAATACGATAAAGCCAGCCGGTGCCCTCTCGACAAGGTGTACATTGTCCGCAGGATTCTTCATAGTAAAAATAAGACAGGCGTTCCAGTGCCCTTACCATACAAGTCGTTTCATCCATGATGATAACAGCACCTGAACCAAGCATCGATCCAGCTTTGGCGATGGAATCATAGTCCATATCTGTTTGCATCATGATATCACCAGGCAATACTGGCATTGATGATCCACCAGGAATACATCCTTTCAGTTTTCGTCCTCCGCGCATGCCGCCGGCCAACTCCAATAACTTCGCAAAGGATGTACCGAGTGGTACTTCATAATTTCCTGGTTTATTAATATGGCCTGATACTGAAAATATTTTTGTACCACCGTTATTGGGCTTGCCAAGTTGCAGATATTTCTCTCCACTGTTACGAATTATCCAAGGAACTGAAGCAAATGTTTCTGTATTATTTATGGTAGTTGGCTTTCCATAAAGACCATAATTAGCAGGAAAAGGCGGCTTAAAACGCGGCTGGCCTTTCTTACCTTCTATGGATTCGAGCAATGCAGTCTCTTCTCCACAGATATAAGCACCATATCCATGGTGATTATATAGTTGGAAACTAAATGATGAGCCCAGAATATTATCTCCGAGATAACCAGCCACTCGTGCTTCTTCCACAGCTTCTTCCATTCGCTCGTATGTTTCCCATATCTCCCCATGGATATAGTTATAGCCTGCTTTTACGCCCATCGCGTATGCTGCTATTATCATACCTTCAATCAGAATGTGCGGGTTATATCGTAAAATATCACGATCTTTAAAAGTTCCTGGCTCTCCTTCGTCTGAATTACAAACGATATACTTGTCACCTTCATAGCCTTTAGGCATGAAGCTCCATTTCAGTCCTGTGGGAAACCCAGCTCCACCGCGCCCACGAAGCGCAGATTTCTTAACCTCTTCTATGACTTCTTCAGGAGTTATTTTTTTTGTTAATATTTTTCTTAGCGCGGCATATCCTTCACGTTTTTCATAGCTTCTAAGGCGCCAATTCTCAGAGTCAGATGGATAGACTCCATTCATTAAAGTCTGCGGATACTGATTCATTCGCCCAGTTCCTCCAGCAATTTATCGATCATTTCTTCAGACATAAAGCTACACATACGTTTATTATTCACCAATAATACCGGTGCATCTCCACAAGCGCCAAAACACTCACCTTCTTTTAGAGTAAATTTACCATCTGGTGTTGTTTGATTAAATCCAATGCCTAATTTTTGTTTTAAATATTTCGCGCTATCAGTGCTACCCGATAAAGCACAAGGTAAATTTGTACATATCGTTATTTTGCACTTACCTGCTGGCTCCAGATTGTACATATTATAAAAAGTGGCTACCTCATAAACCGCGATTGGCGGCATACCCAAATATTCAGCGACAAAATTCATTGTCTCATTGGCTAACCAGCCTTTTTCTTCTTGCGCGATTGCGAGTGCTGACATAACAGCTGATTGTTTCCGGTCGACCGGATATTTAGCGATCTCACGATCTATTCTTTTAAGAGATTCAGCACTTAACATTGTTATCTATCTATCTCACCAAATACTATATCTTGCGTACCAATAATTGCGACTACATCTGAAATCATGTGCCCTCTGGACATTTCATCTAAGGCAGCCAAATGCGCAAAACCGGGCGCGCGTATTTTCAGTCGATATGGTTTATTGGCGCCGTTAGATACCAGATATATACCGAATTCACCTTTGGGATGCTCAACCGCAACATAAGCCTCACCCGGAGGCACATGGAAACCCTCTGTAAACAACTTAAAATGATGAATCATTTCTTCCATATTTTGCTTCATCTCGACTCGAGATGGCGGCGCAACTTTATGATTATCAGTAATAATCGGACCTTGGTTCTTACGCAACCAATCGACACATTGCTTAATAATGCGATTTGATTGACGAAACTCTTCCATACGTATCAAATATCGATCATAACAATCGCCATTTACGCCAATAGGTATGTCGAAATCAAGACGATCGTAAACCTCATAAGGTTGTTTCTTCCTTAAATCCCATTCCACACCAGATCCGCGCAACATTGGACCAGTAAATCCTAATGCTTTAGCACGCTCAGGAGAGACAACACCAATATCAACCAAACGCTGCTTCCAGATCCTATTATCCGTCAACAAAGTCTCATATTCATCGACATAGATTGGAAAGCGATTGGTAAAATCCTCAATAAAATCTAATAAAGAACCTTCTCTATTTTCATTCCGTACACGAGTCTGTTTTTCGCTATGTATTATTGAAGACTGGTACTTAGGCATGGAATCTGGCAAATCGCGGTACACCCCGCCAGGACGATAATAAGCAGCATGCATGCGAGCACCTGATACTGCCTCATAGCAATCCATCAAATCTTCTCTTTCGCGAAAAGCATACAAAAACATCGTCATAGCACCAACATCAAGCGCATGTGCACCAATCCAAAGCAAATGATTTAGAATACGAGTAATTTCATCAAACATTACGCGGATATATTGCGCTCTAATGGGCACTTCAATTTGCAACAACTTCTCTATGGCCATCACATAAGCATGTTCGTTGACCATCATGGAAACATAGTCTAACCGATCCATATAAGGGACTGATTGAATATATGTTTTATTTTCTGCCAATTTCTCAGTCGCACGATGCAACAAACCAATATGCGGATCTGCACGCCGAACAACTTCTCCGTCTAATTCCAGAACCAACCGAAGCACACCGTGAGCTGCCGGGTGCTGCGGTCCGAAATTCAAAGTGTAATTACGTATTTCAGCCATAAGTTACTTTTTTCTTGAAAACTCTTTAAAAAACACAATTCAAGATGATATTCTCAGGACTCACTATCCCCATAGTGTTCCTCACGTATCACGAGCGGTGTTATCTCTCTCGGCTCTATACTAACGGGTTGATAAATCACGCGCTTCTGCTGTTCATCATAGCGCATCTCTACATGGCCAGTTATAGGAAAATCCTTACGAAAGGGATTTCCTATAAACCCATAATCAGTCAATATACGACGCAAATCTGGGTGATCGGAAAAAACAATGCCATATAGATCAAATGCCTCCCGCTCGAACCAGTTAGCAGCGGGCCATACTTCGGTAACTGAATGTACCATAGGAAACTCATTATTCTCAGCAAAAACCCGGACACGTAACCTCTGATTTCGCTCAACTGATAGCAAATGATAAATTACTGCAAAGCGCCTATTTCTTAAATCGCACTTGATGGATAGACCATCACCATAAGTTAAATAATCTATCCCACACAAATCGATCAATGTATCGAACATAAGTGCCGAGTTATCCCGCAGTATTTTGCTTACATTCAGAACATCTTCGGCGTTTATTACGATAGTTAATTCATTTTTCTGCACCTGCAGATTAATCAACTTATTCTCTAGAGCACTCCGTAGTGCTGCAGCAAGAACTTCATATTGTGTAGTTAACATACTGATGATTTAGCGAGCGATTGTGTTAGTACGATTAATTTTATTCTGCAACTGAATGATCCCATACAACAAAGCTTCTGCTGTTGGCGGGCAACCAGGCACATATATATCAACCGGCACTATACGATCACATCCACGAACTACCGAGTAAGAATAATGATAGTAACCACCACCATTCGCACATGATCCCATGGATATCACCCATCGGGGTTCTGCCATTTGATCATAGACCTTACGTAAAGCAGGTGCCATTTTATTACATAATGTCCCGGCAACAATCATGACATCCGACTGCCGTGGACTTGGACGAAACACTATCCCAAAACGATCAAGATCATAACGGGAGGCCCCAGTTTCCATCATTTCAACCGCACAACATGCGAGTCCAAAGGTCATCGGCCACATGGAACCAGTTCGTCCCCAATTAATAATTGAATCCAGGCTAGTGGTAACAAAGCCTTTTTCAAGCGTCCCTTCTATACTCATAACATTAATCCCACTCTAAAGCACCTTTCATCCACTCGTAAATAAATCCCACCACCAAGATGCTTAGAAAAACCATCATAGCCAGAAATCCAAACAACCCAATTTCATCCAGCACAATGGCCCACGGAAATAGGAATGCGATCTCCAGATCAAATAAAATAAATAAAATTGCTACCAAATAGTATCGCACATCAAACTTCATTCGCGCATCTTCAAAAGCTTCGAACCCACACTCATAAGGCGAAAGTTTTTCACTATCTGGATTGCTAGGCGCGAGCAACCAACCGCAAAGCATAGGCACAACCCCTACTAAAAAACCAACAATAAGAAATAATAATATCGAAAAATAGTTTTCAAGCATTGTAAATTTATACGCCAGAATTTAAATAGAATCACTAATTACACATGGTGCCGACGGCGAGACTCGAACTCGCACAGCTTTCGCCACCGCCCCCTCAAGACGGCGTGTCTACCAATTCCACCACGTCGGCGGCAAAACTATGCTCTATCTCATCATTAAGCTTCTACACTAATTTCATCGTAGAAGTTACTCAGGTATTTTGTTAACTATTGAGCTGCTCTCAGTCTCTGGTATATTATAATCACGCTCTGAAACAGATGTTCCATCTACTTCCATCTCTGCAGCATTCTTAGATTCTTCAACACCATCCATGATACTCATTACACTTCCACTTGAAGTTTGATTCATCGAGAAATAAGTTAAACTCAGACTTGTGATAAAAAACATTGCTGCAACAAAGCTCGTAGCACGACTCAAGAAAGTAGCTGATCCACTTGCACCAAACAAACTGCCTGCTGAACCACTGCCAAATGCAGCTCCCATATCTGCGCCTTTACCATGCTGCAATAATACCAAAACTATCAATAAAATCGCTAGCGAAACATGTGCGGTCCAAACCAAGATTTCCAACGTTATACTCCAAAAAATTTAATGACGTAATGCACGGCAAATTGCGATGAAATCATTTGCAATAAGCGAAGCACCTCCTATTAAGCCACCATCAATATCAGGCATAGCAAATAGTTCAGATGCATTATTGCCTTTAACGCTGCCTCCGTAGAGAACAGTCAACTGATTCGCCACGTTCAAATTCTGCTTAGCTATTCCTTCCCTTATAAATGCATGCACATCTTGCGCCTGTTCTGGCGATGCAGTCTTACCTGTACCAATAGCCCATACTGGCTCATAAGCAACAACTGCTTTGTTAAGTGTCTCAATTCCTGCCAAATTAATGACCGACATTAATTGTTGCTCTATGACTTGCTCAGTAATCTTAGCCTCACGTTGCTCCATTGTCTCTCCAACACATAAAATCGGAGTTATCCCGGCATTTTGAGCTGCGACGTATTTTTCCGCAACCACGTGATTGTCTTCACCAAACAGCATTCTTCTTTCTGAGTGCCCAACAATAACATATTGACACTGAAAATCACTCAACATGGATGCTGAAATTTCTCCTGTATACGCACCCTTTTCATACTGACTCACGTTCTGAGCACCCAATGCTATTTTCGTATTCTGTAATTGGCTTTGTACAGACGGCAGATAGAGGTAAGGCACACAAACTGCCACAAGATCTTCACCCAATCCATTTAATTCAGCAATTACCGCATCAAGCAACTGTTTATTATCAACTAAATTACCGTGCATCTTCCAGTTACCAGCAACCATCTTTTTACGCATCTTACTTCCAGCTCCAACTTTCCAAAATGGGCGATGCTACCCTTGATTCTTTATCAAGTCAATTTTGTGCATCAATAGCGCCCCTCATTAATACATTTTTACGTTTTACGCACACTTTTACACTGATACAGCAAAACCAACTTTATCACCTATATACTTATCTCGACAATTATCTATAAGCTTCCTTTTAATTTATGCCTATTGAAAGTCAAGATTAATTATTTAGAGAATGCCGCCCATTAACCGAAACGGCCGGTAATATAATCTTCGGTTTGCTTATTCTTAGGCTTAATAAATATTGTATCTGTCACATTAAACTCGATTAACTCGCCTAGATACATATAAGCAGTGTAGTCTGAGACTCTCGCTGCTTGCTGCATATTATGAGTCACTATAAGTATAGTCACTTTAGCCTTTAAATCGGTAATCAACTCTTCAATACTAGCCGTCGCTATCGGATCAAGGGCAGAAGTCGGCTCGTCAAATAGTAAAATCTCAGGATCCGTTGCTAATGCACGCGCAATGCAAAGTCTCTGTTGCTGCCCTCCTGAAAGATTAAAAGCAAGTTCATGTAAACGATCTTTAACTTCATCCCACAACGCTGAATTACGCAAAGCTATCTCCACTTTTTCATCCAGAATTGCCCGTTGTTTAATCCCTCTCACGCGCAACCCATACGCTACATTTTCATAAATTGATTTAGGAAATGGATTAGGTTTCTGAAATACCATGCTTATCCTCATCCGCACTTCGATCGGGTCAACATTCGACGCTAAAATATTCACATCATCGGGATGCAAAATTATTTCGCCATCATAGCGATTACCCGGATACAAATCATGCATGCGATTAAAGCACCTCAAAAATGTCGATTTGCCACACCCAGATGGCCCAATTAGAGCTGTAATCTTCTTATCATGCAACACCATATCAATATTCTTGAGTGCATTAAATGCACCATAATGAAAACTGAGATTCTTTACTTCAGATTTATACTGAGCATATGCCGCAATTTCTTTCTGATCTATCTGCATTATTTCTTTACCACTTAATATTTTTCCGCATTCTGTAGCGTAAATAAATTGCCAAGCCATTCATAGCGAGCGTCATAACGACCAAGACTAATCCCGCTGCAGCCGCATTCAACTGAAAAGCTTCTTCAGGTCGAGACACCCAGTTAAACATTTGTATTGGCATTACAGTAAAAGGAGCAGTGAGCCATTCAAATGACATAAATGGAAATTCATCTTTTACTGGAGATGGGGGCAAGAAGGCGATAAACGTCAATGCTCCAATAGTGATAATTGGAGCTGTTTCACCAATCGCTCGAGCCAATCCTATGATAATTCCTGTTAAAATTCCTGCTGATGAGTATGGCAACAAATGATCCGAGACTGTTTGCCACTTGGTTGCGCCCAATGCATAAGCTGCTTCTCGTATTGTAACGGGAATTGATCGTATCGCCTCTCGTGTAGCCACAATAACAACGGGTAGAATCAATAACGCCAAAGCTAATCCTGCTGCCAAAACACTCTGCCCAAAACCTAATTGATACACAAACAATCCTAATGCAAGCAAACCATATATAATCGACGGAACCCCCGCCAAGTTGGTGACATTAATCTCGATGATCTCGGTCAGAAAATTCCGAGGAGCATATTCTTCTAGGTATATACCTGATCCTATTCCCAATGGTACCGCAGCCACTGCCGTTACAAGCATGACCAAAGTAGTGCCAACCCAAGCAGATAAAATTCCGGCAGACTCTGGATGTCGTGATGGAAATGATGTAAAAAATGCCCAAGATAAGCGAGGCAAACCATCAATTAGCATATGTGCAAATAAGGCCATAAAGGTCATTATCGCGATCATTAACGCAACTATGCCAGTTATCATAAAAATCAAATCCCATCTTTTATGAAGGATAATGATTCTTCTAATTTCTTTGAGGCTCTTTACACTTCTCATTGCATGATTCCACAAGCAAACATCTTAAGGAACTATTGATATAACTCTTATCAGTCAAAATGCTAACATCCACATTGCTTCTGATCCATCAATAAATTTCCCGATAACGTTTGCGCAATAAATGTCCAATGATATTGAATACAAGTGTTATTAACAGCAAAGTCAATCCAGCAGCAAATATTGTCTGATAACCGATACTTCCATGCGGCAAATCTCCCAAACTAACTTGAACAATATAAGCTGTGATTGTCGCTGCGGGCTCCATTGGATTCCATGTTAAATTCGGTTGCATTCCTGCAGCAATTGCCACTACCATTGTTTCGCCAACGGCGCGCGATATCCCCAAAATATATGCAGCAGCTATACCAGAAAATGCTGCTGGCATAACTACACGAATTGCTGTCTGAAAACGCGTGGCGCCCATGGCGTAGGAGCCCTCTCGCAGATTCATTGGAACCGCGCGCATAGCATCCTCAGTCATTGAGCTCACATATGGGATGATCATTATTCCCATTACTAATCCAGCAGATAGTAAATTAAAGCCTGGCAATTCCGGAAAAATTATTTGCAATAATGGAGTTACAAATAATAATGCGAAATATCCGTAGACAACGGTTGGAACGCCACCTAATAACTCTAAAAAAGGTTTTGCAATTTCGCGCACCGTAAATGGCGCAAATTCGGAAAGATATATGGCAATTATGGTACCCATAGGGAGCGCAACCAGTAACGCAATCAAAGAACTAACTAGTGTTCCAGAGATTAGCGGCAATATCCCGTAGTGAGCATCATCAAATAGCGGCGTCCACTGCGTATCCGTTAAAAAATCCCAAATAGATACTTGACGAAAAAAAACTATCGATTCCTTTAAAAGCATAGCGATGATTGCAAGCATAATTGCAACCGAAAGAATTGCTGACAAGAATAAAAAAGTTTCTATAAACCTTTCATGCAAATGCCGTCGAAAACTATATCCGAGTTTTCCAGCATACACCAATTTATTTTGTGACTCTTCTGCCACAGTGAAGCCCTTCTATAAGTTGAAGCATTATAGTAAGAGAGTTGTTAACTGATGAACAAAATTCAACTATTAATCAGAGTTAATCTGTAGCTAGCATTGATTTACTTCAGAACAATTTTATTAATGCAAATCACTTTACAAAGCACAGTTGCTTTTATGATTTCTAATAAAACCACCAGAATATAACCCTTTCTCTTTGAGATATTTTTAAAAGCTTTGCACTCTGGAGATTGTCAGCTCCAGAGCTTGGTCACCTACAAACAAAAATGCAGCAAGAAACGAATTATTCATCCTCGTCCTCGTCATCATCATCACTACCATTATCTTCGCCTTCTTCTTCCTCATCGTCCTCATCATCTTCATCATCGTCGTAATCGTCGTCGTCATCCTCCGGCTTTAACACCATCTTGCCCGC
>NZ_JALHQJ010000040.1 GCF_022842015.1 Nitrosomonas sp.
ATTTACTGCAAAGCATGCTTCCATGTTCAACTTAATTTGTTTTTCCAGTAGATTGTTACTCTCCTATCACAACCGATTACATTTATGCTATTGAAATCCTTACTCAGTTTAAAACTGTTCTTTTTCATTTTCTTGTGTATTTTGTTTTCCGACAGTGTTTATTCAAAAACACTTTCATCGGCTATTAAAGTTATTGACGCCGCGCATACGGCTGTCGAGCGTAGCAAGATGGAAGAAACTCAACGACAAGCAGCAATTAATCATCTTGATGCAGCACGGGCTGACGAGCAGGAAGCCGAGGTATTGAAAGAGCGCCTGGCTGCAATGCGTGCTGAGACTGTAGATCAGCCGGCGCGAGTGGAGCGTTTGAATAAAGCATTGGCCACCAATCATGAGCAGGAGTTGCTCGAATGGTCCAAACGTATCCCGGCAGATGCTGATGGAGAAACACTAGAACAGATTTTGGAACAAGAGCGTACTATCATCACCGATCTGCGTGCGCAGATTGGTGCCGCTGGTACTGATCTGGCTCTGATCTTATCACGTCCGGCTCAAGCCGCTGATGAAATCGCTACATTACGCCGGCGCATCGAAGAATTATCAGCGCCGATTGTTGCTCAAAAAGATGAACCCGTCGTATTGTTTGAAGCGCGGCGCTTGCATCGCCTCAGCGAACAACATCGGTTGCAAACAACGTTGGACTTGCGCTTTGCCGAGCAGGATACGGCTACGCAACGCCAACGTTTACATGAGTTGTCGCTACGTGAACTGCGCTATCGGTTGGATTTACATGAAGAGCGTGTAAAGCACCTTCAGAAACGTATTGCCAGTCGTGGCCGGTATGAATTGGAATCACTAATTGAGCAATTGATTCAGCGTGAACAAGAGCTGGCAAATGGCAACGCCGTAGCGGCAGAAGCCGCTACGGCAAATCGCACAGTGGGTGAGGAGCTTATCCAACAAAACGAACAATTAGCACGCGATCGTGTTACTTTGGCCAGTATCGAACAAGCTCGCGAACACATCGCTGTAGCTTTACGTGATAGCCGTACCCGGCTTGATGTTGGTGGGTCCAGTGAACGTGTTGGTCGCTGGTTGTGGAGTGAGCGGCGTCAGCTGGAGTCTCCAACTCGCCTTGAATTACACTTGAAAATGATTCGAAATGATCTAGCTGATTTACGGCTAGAGCGAGTAATGTTAAGCGAACAGCAGAGGCGCTTACTGGATATTGATGCTGTCGCAAGTGCGTTGGTGGAGGCGCGCCCGGGAGCGGATGATGATGCGTATGTTGATGTAGTCGCTCAGAATTTATTGTTTCCCTTGTTGCGTAAACGTGCCGAACTGTTGGCACTGTTGGAGCCTTTGCTGCAACGGCGTATTTCGGCGCTGGAAAAGAGTGAGCAAGCGCTGCAGGAGCAAATCCAAAATGTCTTGCAGCTGCAGCAAATGCTGGATCGCCATTTGTTATGGATTCCCAGTCATGGTGTTATCAATAGTGATTGGCTGCAACGATTACCAGAAGGATTGTATGATTTGATCAAACCATCGCGTTTCATCACTACGATGGAATTAAGCATGCGTAACTTTGATCAACAGCCGCTTCCCTGGATAGGTAGTCTGCTGCTGCTATTGATTTTATTGGAATTAAGGCGTCGTGCGCCAGCGCGGGTCGAAGCTCTGGCAGTTGATACCAGTCGCATACGCCAAGATAGCTACACTGCTACGCTTAAAACATTGGGATGGACCCTGTTGGCTATTTTGCCTGGGCCCGTGATGTTAATTGTATGGGGTCAATTGCTACAAGGCATTGGTAATCCGGAGCGTTTTAGCCATTCCGTGGGTCAGGCCTGTATGTTAATGGCACTGCCGTTGTTGATCGTGCAGTTGCTTTATTGGACCAGTATGGAGCAAGGTCTTGGCCATGCACATTTTCGCTGGACTAAGCAACGCCGTGCCGCGTTGCGCCAGTCGATTCCGGGAATTGCTGTTGTGGCGTTACCGTTATATTTCATCGGCTCATTGGCTTTTATTCGCCAACTTGACTTGGCGATTGATGTTCAAGCACGCATGGCAATTGTGCTAAGTTGCGTAGTGCTAGCCTGGGCGCTTTGGCGTCTATTGGATGTGGGTCGACTTTGGGTCATTCGCGGCGGGACCGGCGAACCATCCACTTTACGCAAGCTATTGCGCGTGCTGCTTCCAATGTCACTATTGACCGTTGCAATTTTAGCGCTGACGGGTTATGTCTATACGGCGGGTATGATATTGCAGTCAATGCTGGCTAGTTTTAGTGTGATTGTGGTAGTTGCAATTGGAGTGGGGCTTCTTGCGCGCTGGTTTTTGCTCGGTGAGCGACGCCTGGCACTGCATCGATTGGATGAACGCCGCCTAGCGGCAGCTCAAGCTGCCGAAGAATCTGGTGAGGCGACGATACCCGAGCCGGAAGAAAATGTTACTTTGGAACAGGTCAATACCCAGACGCGTCGCCTGTTACGAGCGATTCGATTAACTTTACTCATAGTGGGCCTGGTCTGGGTGTGGGCGGGCATACTGCCAGCAATTACTCGCCTGGATGAGATTGCGCTGTGGCATGTCAGTGATGTGGGTGCCGATGGTGCCACAATCCAGCAATCAGTCACGTTGATAGCGGTGTTATTAGGTATTTTTATTCTTATCATGACCACGGTGGGTGCTAGAAACCTGCCGGGATTGATTGAAATTAGTTTGTTATCGCATATCCGTATCGATGCTGCTTCACGTTACGCCATTACCAGCGTGTTGCGTTACGCTATTGTAATCGGTGGCACCCTAGTGGGATTAAGTTATCTGGGCATGCGCTGGTCACAACTGCAATGGATGGCTGCAGCCTTGACGGTTGGACTTGGTTTCGGCCTACAGGAAATTTTTGCCAATTTTGTATCCGGTATCATTTTGCTGTTTGAACGGCCATTTCGGGTTGGTGATGTGATCACGGTCGATGGGTTTACCGGTAGGGTTACTCGTATTCGTACTCGTGCAACCACTGTACTTGATTTCGATAATAAAGAAGTCGTGATTCCCAATAAAACCTTTATCACCGGTCAACTTATCAACTGGACTTTGACCGATGCGACTACCCGTGTTGTCATCCAGGTAGGCGTTGCTTACGGAGCTGATGCTAAAAAAGTACGTGGATTGCTGTTGCAAGCCGCCAAAGAAGATGAACGCGTACTGGCGGAGCCGGAGCCCACATGTTGGTTTCTTGCTTTTGGCGCAAGCTCGCTTGATTTTGAGCTGCGGGTATTTGTTAACACCATAAGTCACAGGCTTGAAGTTCAGGATGCACTCAACTCACGCATCACGGCGTTATTTGCTGAACACAATATTGAGATTGCCTTCCCTCAGCTTGATCTGCACGTGCGTGATTTACCTTCCGATCTAGTCCGAAGCCAAACTCCCATCACTATAAAGAAAGAGGAAGTGAAATCAGATCAAGCGCTGTAGTAATCGCGGATCATATTCAAGAAACGCGCAGTAACTTGCTATCAGGGTTTTATAAGAAAAATAAAACTTAGCAGGAATCAGCTAAGCACTTTTGTAGGATTGCGAATCACTTGATGAGCATCGCGTTAATCTGTATTAGTGTATCCTCATCCAGTTCACCGGCTTCTGCGCTCAGACGTAATCTAGACATTAGATAACTATGATAGGCCCTGGCAAGGTCACGTTTAGCAGAATAAAATTGTTGTTGTGCATTTAGCACATCGACTTCGGTTCTGACGCCGACTTCTTGTCCCAGCACGGTTGAGTCCAGTTGGCTTTGACTGGAGATCAAAGCTTGCTTGAGTGCTTTAACTTGTGCAATGCCGTTGGTAACATTTAGAAATTGCTGGCGTGTTTGTAAGGCGGTATTGCGCCGGACGGTTTCCAAATCATGTAATGCCCGGTTTTGGTTCGCCAGTGCTTCACGGACACGGGATTGTACTGAAAATCCCTGAAACAGAGGTACGTTAAGCTGAACGCCAATGGACTTGGAAATCAGATCGATACCACGACCGGTAATTGCGCCACCGACACCCGTTTGATCACTGTACTGCGCAACGAGATCGACGGTGGGGTAATGCTGCGACCAGATTCGCTTTACTTCCTGACTGGCTATTTCATAGGCGGCTTGCTGGATTTTTAATGCGAAATTTTTTTCTTCGGCGGCATGAACCCATTCATCCATGCCGATGTAGGTTAATTTGTCCAGGTTCGATGCAATTTCCTTTGCGCTCATCAGGTTTTCAGGAAAACGGTCAATGATCCCCTGTAACGTACGTTTGCGGATTTCCAGTGCATTACGCGCAGCAATTTCCTGTGACGCGGTAAGGTCATAGCGTGCTTGCGCTTCGTTAGTATCCACGATGGTGGATACGCCGACTTCGAAATTACGCTTGGCTTGCTCGAGTTGTTTCAGAATGGCCGTTTTCTGTGCTTCGGCGACTTCAACGTCGATTTGCGCATCTAGTACGTCAAAATACGCTTGGGCGACACGCAAAATCAAATCTTGTCCTGCTACGATGAATTGAGCATCCGCTCTGCTGACTTCAGTTTTTGACTGCTGATAAATTACAATATTTTCCATCCGGAACAGCGGTTGCGTTGCTGCAATAGTTACACCACGGCTTTGAATGGTGACGGGTGCAGGGTTGATGTTGCTATTGGTTGTAGAACTAATTAAGCTTCCTGCGTCCACTTCCTGAACAGTGCGCGATCCTGTTAGCGTAATGGTGGGTAAAAAACCAGCTCTGCCTTGCACCAATTTTTCCTGCGTAGCCTGATAGGCTGCTCGAGCGGATCTATATTGCGAGTCCTGCGTCAAAGCTTCTTGATAAATACTCATCAAATCTGCGGCCTGCAGCGTGGAAAGCGATAGAGCGCCGATCAAGATAGTGAAAGTCAATAGCAAGAATTTCATGCGTTTTTCCGATATAAGCCCGGAGTTGATGAAAATTCAGCAATGGGTCGATCGTTGTGTTTGATAGCTGGCGTAATTGCGTTGATACTCAAAAGGTAAACCTTGATGGTTGTTGCGCATTGATAAACGGAACCGTGCTGGTTTCAAACAATGTGGTCGTGGTGAATTCACCGGGCTTCACACAAGTAATCAATAAGGCTTCCATGACCGGGTCTTCGCCGACAATCGCAAATAGCCGTCCACCCGGATTCAGGCTGTTTTTAAAGGCATCCGGTAACACCGGTGTGGATGCGGTTAACACGATCACATCATACGGCTCATGCTTAGACCAGCCACGCGCTGCATCGCCTAGTTCAAGCGTGACGTTGGTAATTGCATGTGTTTTAAGGTTGTTTTCAGCCATTGCTTTCAGTTCGGGAATGATCTCGACGCTATAGATATGTGCACCTCTGGCAGCCAGAAGCGCCGTCATGTAGCCGCTGCCGCTGCCGACTTCGAGAATTTTGTCTGTTTTCTGGATGTGTAGCTCTTGCAGAATACGTGCTTCCATTTTTGGCGTCAGCATGACTTGCCCAAAACCCAACGGAATTTCCATATCGACAAAAACCATCGCAAGGTTTTCCGCCGGCACGAATTCTTCGCGTTTTATTTTGTATAACAAATCCAGTACAGCATCATCCAATACATACCAAGTACGAATTTGCTGTGCAACCATATTAAATCGGGTTTGTTCAAGATCCATTTCTATCCCATATTCTTAAATTGATATTAGACTTGCAATTATTTCACATTTCCATTAGCTTCACAGCATCAGCTAGGGGTCCGTTTTCAGAATTAAGTTATCTGAAAGATTTGAGTGCCTTTAAAAATCCAAAATTTTAAATAAGACTGGCAGACTGTTGAAAAATGTTTTCAAAGCAGTCGATGCAAGGCAAAAACAGGCGAGAAAGCGCAGTTTATGCATAATAAATGAGCATTTTGTGCCTGTTTTTTAACGCCGCAACGGCAATGCAGTTAGTTTTTCAACAGTCTGCTAGGCCTGCGTAAAAAATGTTAGCGTCGCATATAGCTGATATGTGAGGAAACATTTTTTGCAAGTAACGACATATTGTAGCGAAGTTTGGATTTTTAAAGGCACTCAATTGGTGAGAGAGTCCCTTAACACCTGACGCGGATAATGCCGCCGTAGGGAAGCTGGGATTTATCCTCCCGCTCTTTATGGCATTTCTAAGGAGCAATTATTATGAGTATTACAGTTTTGAACCAAAAAAGTTTTTCTAGCGCAACAGCCCAAGTCGATCAAGCAGCTGTCAAACCGTTACCGAATTCACGCAAAATCTATGTGCAAGGCTCGCGACCCGATATTCAGGTGCCGATGCGGGAAATCCGCCAGAGCGACACGACCACCAGCGCAGGTGGAGAAAAAAATCCACCGATCTGGGTTTATGATACATCCGGCCCATATACCGATTCTGCGATAAAAATCGATATCCGCTCTGGATTGCCCGCGTTGCGGGAAAAGTGGATTGTCGAGCGCGATGACACCGAAATTCTTGCCAGTCATAACTCCGCGTATAGCCAGGCGCGATTGCAGGATCCCAAACTGGCGGATATGCGGTTTAATTTGCAGCGGCAGCCACGCCGTGCCAAGACAGGCTTAAATGTCACGCAAATGCATTATGCGCGCTGCGGCATCATTACACCGGAAATGGAATATATCGCCCTTCGCGAAAATCAACGTGTAGAAGCACTTAATGCACAACAGCATGAATTGCTGACGCATCAACATGCAGGGCAGGATTTTGGCGCATCTTTACCGAAAATGATCACAGCGGAATTTGTGCGCGATGAAGTGGCGCGCGGGCGCGCCATTATTCCGGCGAATATTAATCACCCTGAATCCGAGCCGATGATCATCGGACGTAATTTTCTGGTGAAAATCAACGCCAATATCGGCAATTCCGCATTGGGTTCAAGCATTCAGGAAGAAGTGGAAAAAATGACTTGGGCGATCCGCTGGGGCGGTGACACGGTGATGGATCTTTCCACCGGCAAGAATATTCACGAAACACGCGAATGGATCATTCGTAATAGTCCGGTGCCCATCGGCACGGTGCCAATCTATCAGGCGTTGGAAAAAGTCGACGGCAAAGCTGAAGAGCTGACTTGGGCAATTTTCCGTGACACGTTAATTGAGCAGGCTGAGCAGGGCGTTGATTACTTCACTATCCATGCCGGTGTGCGTTTGGCGTATGTGCCGATGACTGCAAAGCGTATGACGGGTATCGTATCGCGCGGCGGCTCGATCATGGCAAAATGGTGTCTGGCGCATCATGAAGAGAGTTTCTTGTACACGCATTTTGAAGAAATTTGCGAGATTATGAAAGCGTATGATGTCAGCTTCTCGCTGGGTGATGGGCTTCGTCCGGGTTCGATCTATGACGCCAACGACGAAGCGCAGTTCGCTGAATTGAGAACATTGGGGGAATTAACCAAGATTGCTTGGAAGCATGATGTGCAGACCATGATCGAAGGCCCAGGCCATGTACCGATGCATTTGATCAAGGAAAATATGGAGCTGCAGTTGAAGCATTGCGACGAAGCGCCTTTTTATACGCTCGGCCCGCTGACGACCGATATTGCTCCTGGATATGACCATATCACTTCCGCGATTGGCGCGGCGATGATCGGTTGGTATGGCACGGCGATGTTGTGCTATGTGACCCCGAAGGAACATTTGGGTCTGCCGGACAAGGACGATGTCAAGGATGGCATTATCACTTATAAAATTGCCGCACATGCCGCCGATCTGGCGAAAGGGCATCCTGGTGCGCAAATTCGAGATAACGCACTATCCAAGGCGCGCTTTGAATTCCGCTGGGAAGATCAGTTCAATCTTAGCCTCGATCCCGATAAAGCGCAGCAATTTCACGATGAGACCTTGCCGCAGGATGGCGCGAAAATAGCGCATTTCTGCTCGATGTGCGGCCCGCATTTTTGTTCTATGAAGATTACCCAGGATGTTCGCGAATATGCCGCAAGACAGGGCGTTGCCGAAGAACAAGCGTTAAAGCTGGGGATGGAACAAAAATCAGCCGAATTCAAGGAAAAAGGCGCGGAGATTTACACTAAACTGTAATTAAAGTGCTGCCGTCAGATTGATTAACTAGATAAACACGCCAATGGATTTCATTTTATTACTTAAAGCGCTGATCCTTGGCGTGGTAGAAGGACTGACCGAATTTCTGCCGATTTCTTCCACCGGCCACTTGATTCTGTTTGGCGATTTACTGGACTTTAATGATGAAAAAAGCAAAGTCTTTACCATTGCAATACAACTGGGCGCTATCCTGGCCGTGTGCTGGGAATACCGCAAGAAAATAGCAGAAATCGTGTTGGGAATCGGCTCAAACGCATCATCAAATCGGTTTGTGTTAAACCTGCTCATTGCATTCATGCCCGCAGCTATCCTGGGCCTGCTGTTTATTGATGTGATCAAGCAATATTTGTTTAATCCCGTATCGGTGGCTACGGCACTGGTCATCGGTGGTATCGTAATTTTATGGGCAGAGCGCAGGGATCATGTGATTGATGTCGAACAAGTCGATGACATGGATTGGAAGCATGCGCTGAAAGTTGGCATGGCGCAATGTCTGGCCCTGATTCCGGGGACATCGCGCTCGGGGGCGACCATCATTGGTGGACTGCTTTTCGGTTTGTCGCGCAAAGCCGCCGCCGAGTTTTCCTTTTTCCTCGCCATCCCCATCATGTTTGCCGCTACTTTTTATGATGTATACAAAAACCGCGCAATACTGGAACTGGATGACGTGAGCATGTTTGCGGTCGGTTTCATGGGAGCATTCTTCAGTGCATTAGTGGCGATTCGCGGGCTAATACGCTTTATCAGTAATCATGATTTCACCGTTTTTGCGTGGTATCGCATTGTGTTTGGCATCGTCATTTTGGTTACGGCGTATACGGGTGTGATCGGTTGGTCAGAGATGTAAGTTGGTAATTTACCTAATCAGTAATCAGGAAGACTGCTCGGAAGTTTGCTCCCGAGTAGTCGGTCTGAAGAAGGTCTTAATCCCTTTCTAACTCTGTACCCACGGCAACCCGGCTGCTTTCCAGCCTGAAAATTTCCCGCGTTGGCCGTTTTCATCCCTATCACCTTCAAAACCTTCGAGGACGTTATAGCAATCGGCAAAGCCACTCTGGCTGGCCATGATAGCAGCTTGATTCGAGCGCGAGCCACTACGGCATATGAATAGCACGGGTGATGTTTTATTGACTTTACTCGCGAGTCGCCCAAGAAAATCTGCGTTGGGTTGCATGCTGGGGTACGCACGCAATTCAATTTCTATTGCATTAGGGATGCGTCCGACCCAATCGAGTTCGGCATGGGTGCGCACATCGACCAATTGCGCATGCGCGGATGCTTGCAAAATTCGATAAGCCTCCATCGGGAGTAATGCGCCTTTGTAGGGAAGCTCCATTTCTTCGGCGCGTTGATGCGCTTTTTCCAGTATGGCTGCGGTAGTTTCCATAAAATGCTCCTGATCAGGTTATTAAAAATGATCGTTTGATTACCTTTATAATAGGGCAACGCCAATCTTCCATTCATTCTTTTTACTGCCAACATTATAACGCTACATGGAGAAAATCCGCTTATCAAAACTGATGTCCGAACAAGGACTATGCTCGCGCCGCGAAGCGGATCGCTATATTGAGCTGGGCTGGGTGTTTGTCGATGGGGAACAGATTTCCGAGCTGGGCACCAAAATTTATCCCACGCAGAAAATTAAACTCAACAAAGCCGCGCAAGCGCAGCAGACCAGTCTGGTTACAATCTTGCTGAACAAGCCCATCGGTTATGTGTCCGCGCAGCCGGAGTTGGGTTATCAACCCGCTGTTGTGCTGATCAAACCGGAAAACCAGTTTCGTAAGGATCAATTGACCAAACGTTTTCAACCAGTGCATTTGAGAAATCTGGCACCGGCTGGGCGACTCGATATTGATTCGCAGGGCTTGCTGGTGCTAACACAAGATGGCCGTATTGCGAAACAATTGATCGGCGAGAATTCTCGCATTGATAAAGAATATCTGGTGCGGGTTGAAGGTGCTTTGCCTCCGGCCAAGCTGGCGTTGCTGAATCACGGCTTGCGCCTGGATGGCCAAGCATTGAAACCGGCACAAGTGAGCTGGCAAAATCAGGATCAACTGCGGTTTATTTTGAATGAAGGTAAAAAACGCCAGATACGCCGCATGTGCGAGTTGGTCAATTTAAACGTGACCGGTTTGAAGCGCGTACGCATCGGTAAAATCAAGCTTGGCAATTTGCCCGATGGGCAATGGCGCTATCTGGATGATGGCGAGAGCTTTTGACGATGATTTCTTGGCATTGGTGAGGGAGTCTATGTATCAGCGGTTGCACGTTGTGCTCAAAATTCCCACTTATCAGCTTTTGTGTTACTACGAGGGTGAGGTGGATACGGTGGCGGCGAGAACCACCGATGGCCGCATTATTCATTTTCCGGCCAATGTTTTGCGCTCTGTGGTGAAGGATCATGGCGTATATGGCACGTTTGAATTGGTTTTTGATGAAAACTATAAATTTGTGTCGATCCGCCGCATTGGCGATTAACGGTAATCCCGTGTCCCCACTTTCAATGCTGAGGCGCGTGCGTTACACTCTTTCATGATTGTTTCAAGTATTCATAACCTTTTCTTTCATCAAATAAGATTATTTAACCTATGGCCCAATATGTAATGTCGATGCTCCGCGTGAGCAAAATGGTTCCACCCAAACGTCAGATCATCAAAGATATTTCACTTAGTTTTTTCCCTGGCGCAAAGATCGGTTTACTCGGACTGAACGGCTCCGGAAAGTCAACCGTGCTGCGTATTATGGCCGGTGCGGACAAGGAGTTTGACGGTGAGGTGCAGCGCCTGTCGGATATCCGCATAGGCTATCTGCCGCAGGAACCGGAGCTGAATCCTGAACATACCGTGCGCCAGGAGGTGGAAGAAGCGATGGGCGAAGTGATGCAGGCGCAGAAGAAACTGGACGAAGTGTACGCAGCTTACGCTGAAGAAGGCGCCGATTTTGATGCACTGGCGGAAGAACAGGCGCGCCTGGAGGCCATTATTGCCACAACCGGTAGCGACACGGCGAATCAGATGGAAATAGCCGCCGATGCGTTGCGTTTGCCACCGTGGGATGCGGCGGTTAAAAACTTGTCCGGTGGAGAAAAACGCCGCGTGGCGCTGTGCAAACTGCTGTTGGAAAAACCGGATATGCTGTTGCTGGACGAGCCGACCAATCACCTGGATGCGGAATCGGTCGAATGGCTGGAGCAATTTTTGGTGCGCTTTCCCGGCACGGTAGTGGCGGTGACGCATGACCGTTACTTTCTTGATAACGCCGCTGAATGGATATTGGAGCTCGACCGTGGTCACGGCATTCCGTGGAAAGGTAATTATTCCAGTTGGCTGGAGCAAAAAGAAGCCCGTCTGGAACAGGAAAACAAGCAGATTGATGCGCACATGAAGGCGATGAAACAGGAGCTGGAATGGGTGCGGCAAAATCCGAAAGGCCGTCAGGCCAAATCGAAAGCGCGTATTGCCCGCTTTGAAGAACTCAATTCGCAGGATTATCAAAAGCGCAACGAAACCCAGGAAATTTTCATTCCCGTGGGCGAACGCCTGGGCAATGAAGTCATTGAGTTTGACGGCGTATCGAAAGCCTACGGTGACCGTTTGCTGATCGACAATCTGAGCTTCAAAGTACCGCCAGGTGCGATCGTCGGCATTATCGGCCCGAACGGCGCGGGTAAATCGACTTTGTTCAAGCTGATTACCGGCAAGGAACAACCGGATTCCGGCGCAGTGAAAATCGGTCACACGGTCCAGATTGCGCATGTCGATCAGGCACGCGACTCGCTGGAAAACGACAAAACCGTATTCGACGCGATTTCCGGTGGCAACGATCTGCTAGTGGTGGGCAAATACACAACACCGGCGCGCGCCTACCTGGGGCGGTTTAACTTCAAGGGCGGCGATCAACAAAAAATCATCGGCCAGCTTTCCGGCGGTGAACGCGGTCGCCTGCATCTGGCGCAAACCTTGATCGCGGGTGGTAACGTGTTGTTACTCGATGAACCTTCCAACGATCTCGATGTGGAAACACTGCGCGCACTGGAAGACGCGCTGCTCGAGTTCGCTGGCTGCGTGCTGGTTATATCACATGATCGCTGGTTTCTCGACCGTATCGCCACGCACATCCTTGCCGCCGAAGGCGAATCGCAGTGGACTTTCTTCAACGGCAACTATCAGGAATATGAAGCCGATAAGAGAAGCCGTTTGGGCGAAGAAGGTGCGAAACCGAAGCGGATACGGTATAAGCCGATTAGTCGGTAATATTCGGGCCTGTTTCTATTCTTAGAAAGAATGATAAAAAAGAACGGAAAGCAATATGCCAACAATTAGCCAATTCTTTGGGATAGTGATCCAAATGTTTTGGCGGGAACATGGCCCACCGCATTTTCATGCACTATATGCGGAATATGAAGCATTGATTGACATTCGAACAATGGAAATCATTAAAGGTAGTCTACCGAAACGTGCACTTGCTCTGGTATTGGAATGGGCAGTACAGCATCGAGCTGAATTAATGGAGGATTGGAACCTATGTCAACAGAAACAATTACCCAAGAAAATTGCGCCGCTGGAATAACGGTATCGGCACCATGGCGTGTACGTACCGTTACTGTGCTGCCTAATTATTGTCTCTCTGTTACCTGTAACGATGGCACAACCGGTATTGTCGATATGTCGCGACTAATTTCCAGCGAACTGGCGGGTATATTTGCTGCACTGCAAGATAAAAAATTATTCAATCAGGTTCGCATAGAACTCGGCGCACTCACTTGGCCGAATGGCGCAGATTTTAATCCTGAGTGGATGCATGAAGAGATTGGGAAAAATAAAACGTGGTGTGTTCTGGGGTAAGTCTTGACAACTAGCAATCTATTTTATTTCTGTATCTCCATTCGAGCATTTACAGAAAATTTTAATTCAATCTGATAAGACAATAATGATTTCACTCAACTCAAATCTTACTCTAATAGAGATTGAAGATTTGTACTTAAAGCTACAAAGTGAAAAGCCCATTGATGTTCGTATACCAGGACACCTAAAACAAGGGGGAAGTTTTGGAATTACTGCTGCAATAATTCAATTTATTGCTACTTGGTCGCGTAGCAATAGAGAAAATAAATTATTGCCATATAATCAGATTTTTGGAGCTTCATCATATGTAAAACTATTACATCAACCGCATGGATTAACTGCATGCTATCTGGCCCCGAATTTAGTTGATTCTAAGGGTAACAATTTAAGAAAATCTGAAGTTCTAGCTCAAGCAATTCCATATATTGAGGCTATGCAAGCAAGCAAATTGCGAGAAACGATGAATGGACGCGGTGCAATTCTTGCTTGTTTTGCAGGCGCAAAAAATGAATTTTTATTACCACTATACGAACGCTCCTGTTTGGAAGGGTTGCGTGGAATTGGAGATTTTGAGCGACTAGCACAACAACTTATAAATTGTTGTGATCCATCTGCTCTTCGGCGCTTGCCAGAAACACATATCCAAACAATTGCCTTGCTTATTCGTGAGCTATTTGAAAATACCAATGATCATGCAACTATAGATGAATATGGTAAAGAATATTATTGGGAATATCCAAATGTAAGAAGCATTATTGCAAAATATATTACATTTAACCCGAATGATACAGGTTCAATAAAAGCACTAAGTGATGCACCCCATCATTTTTTCTATCAAAAGGCACTATTAGATTACACAGCTACTAGAATAATTGATTTTCTTGAAGTAACTGTTATTGACAGTGGCCCTGGTATAGCTAAGAGATGGTTAGCACATGTCAACTCAAACGAGAATGTTGAGAATATTTCAATTGATTCAGAAGAAAAATTAGTTAGAGAAGCATTTGAGCTTGGAAAAACGACTAAAAATATTAGCGGCACAGGAATTGGACTTGATACTGTAATAAAAAGCTTGGTTAAGCTAAAAGCTTTACTTCGATTAAGAACTGGCCGACTTTGTTTATTTCAAAGCTTTTCAGGTAATTCAAAACAAGTATTTGCACCAAGTCACTTGCATAAAGACAGAAAGGAATTACCAAAATTAGTTGGTACATCGTTTTCCATCCTCATTCCATTATCCAGTAAGAAGTAATATGCGAGGCTATTTTCCAGTAGATATTCGAGATGAGGAGAATGACGATTCTGTTTTGGACTATCAATTCTTATTTAAGTCTCCGGGTATTATCAGCTCCGCAGATTTAGCAGATTGTTTGAAACAAGGATTGCGACGAGTACTTTATCCGGATGCTATTGTCTTTGTTTGTATTCCCAGTGAGTTTGAACAATTTTCTGAGGTATTTATAACGGATGAAGGCGTAAAACAGGAGCTTGAACGTGCGAGTTCAAAAGTATGTGTATCAATTTGTAAGATAGACAAGTCAGGAAACCTGGAAAAACCAAAGTATATAAAGAATCAGCGTAACTCTTTACCTTTGATTGAAACAAAGCATCAAGAAAAGATTTTTCATGAAGGATTACGGAAATTATTTGATATCCCAAATGTTTTAGCACCCGCCCCTGCTGGTTTTACCTTCGTTAAACCATCAGAAAATCGTTCAAAGTATTTTTTACGTGTTGAACAAGCTCTTTATGAGTCTGAACGTGTTCATTTTCTCGCCTACGCGATTTTGAGCAAGATTGCCGAACGTGAGAAAGTAATCCGTCAATCTATAAATGTTATCTTCATTGATACCATGGGAATTGCTAGCTTAGCTTATGTCTTACGCGAACTTTATCACGAGCTTTATGAGAAACCTCGACCTAGGGTTGAAAGCTTTCATTCATATCGAGGAATTAAAAATATAGCAATCCCTCAAACAGGTACTTCCTTTTGCATTATCTCAGCATCATCTTCTATGAATATGCAAAGAGACTGGCAAAAGCGCACGCGCTGTTTGCCCTCGGAGGTGATAACACTGATTACTTTTAATAATGCTGTAGATAGTAAACAAGCTATTTATGCATTCGATGAAGTTAATTCTATAAATAGCAATGAGGATAAATCAGGATTATGTGATTTGCGTATAGTTGGAGAAAGTTTTACTCACGAGGATGTACCGCTTAAGTCGGTATTGTTAAATGTATCCGCTCATAAACAAAGAAGATGGTTTGAGATTGGGCCAATATATTCTAAGTTGAAATTGTTTTCACTTATGAAGGCAGGGGATGTAGGAAGCAAAATACGTTCCATTTTTGTTGAAGGTGAGCAATTACTTGAAGGCGATGATTTTCAAAATTTCTTTGAAAAACAGATGATGCAATGTGTTCCTCTTTCTGTCCAAGCTATCGTGCATCAGGATGATAAGACTTCTAAAAAATTGGCTGAAAAATGTGCAATTCGTATTAAAGAGATTAGAGAGGAAAAAGAAGCTTTAAGGGTTATTAGTGCCTGTGAGTTGGAAAATAATAATCTATCTTTAGATAAGGATAAAGCTCTACTCATAGTAGCTGCAGTAATTGGCCGTGGAACGAGATTACTATCAATAAGCAGAGATCTGCGTGATCTTCATGATGGTGCTCGTCATTACATGGTTGGCTTTCAACTGACAGAGTCGATTAATGATTGTGAACAACTCAAGAAAAATCTCAGATTTTCAGCAAATAAATCATTGATCAATGTTTCCATAATGGAAAGCCTTGCAATAGGTCGTACTGTCGGAGATACCTATAAGGCTGAAATAGATTTATTTGGCAAGTGGAGTGGTTTTCCTTATTTTGGGAATCGGGTTGATAAATTGCGGCAAAGGCAGGGTTTAAGTCAGAATGCTTTCTTGCCTGCTACTTTGGAAAATGAGGAAAATTTAAAGTTGCGCAAAGATTTCGCATTTTGGAAAGATAAGTATGAGTTGAAAACAGATCATTCTGTAGCTGTATTACTGACCGCAGCTTTGATACTTCAGCATGCTAGAGAATCCAACAAATTCAAAGATGACGATGATCGCTTGGCATCTGATACTTTCCAGCAAGTCGTACTTGATCCGGAGAATTTTGCCCGTTACAACGACGGTGTAATACAAGCTGCACTATTACGTGCAGCACATCCATCTGAGCTTGATTATTCATCTCGTGAAGATGTTAGTCGACGCATGACCGACATACTTTCTGGAATATTTAGAATGAATTCCCGCCAGCAAGGGGAGGCAGCATTGGAGTTTGCTTTTGCTTTAAAGAGTAACCGGTTGAAGCTTTATGAATCGGATCTGAGTCGTCTAAAAGTCGAAGTCAAAAAATTGTGCGAGGATAACGGGAAATACATTAGGCTATTGAAAAATTTTTTGGATATAGACTCTTTTGAAACATGGAGAGATGAGACTAGTATCTGAGTTGACGCATTGAATTTTGCATGCTGGACTTGGACTATCTGTATTTTTAAATGAGATTTCTATGGATGCAATCAGTTATACAACAGCCCGTGTTAATTTAGCGAAAATGATGAAGCGGGTATGCAACGACCATGCGCCAGTCATTATCACCCGAAAGCGGGAAGCGCCCGTAGTAATGATTTCCTTGGAAGATTATCAAGCAATGGAAGAGACAATTTATTTGCTGCGTTCTCCAGCTAATGCACGGCATTTACTGAAGTCCAATGCTGAGCTTGAAACAAGAAAAGGCATCAAGCAAGTGTCAATGGCGGAGTAAAAAGCGTGTAAGAAGGGACAGTTTTCATCTTGCCCCGTTCGTAATCAATAAGAATCACAAATATGGCGACCTTTAAGGTCTTTCTCGCTGGTGGGGTAATCCATATTCGGCATCATGCCCATTGCCATTTTGCCGCATTCTTTGGCCATTTTTATATTTTCATCCTGAGACATGGAAAGTCCGAATTGAATGGCGGTGTTTTGTGCTTCACTACGTTTATTGGCCTGACACAAAGCTTTAATTTCCGTTTCCATTGCCTGCGATTTTTTTCCTAATGCTTCCATGGCCTGTTGGTCAATTCGGGACATGCAGTCTTGCATTTGTTGCGCTTGCTGCATTAATTGCTGCATTTGCTCTGGATTAAAATCCGGTTGCTGAGCATAGCCCGGCAAGGATGCCAGCATAAAAATAATGAATACTACGATTTGTTTTTGCATGGGGCACCTCTCGTTGAATGGTATTTGTTCAATCATTTTACAGAGTTTAGTATTTTTTGTTTTGTATCGATTATCTCGAAAACATGTTTCAACAGATTATGAAGATTCTGTTTTCTGAATGTTCTGATTATAAATACCGCTACAAACGCTTTCCAATGTATAGACATTGTCACAAATTGAACAGGACAATTCTCCTACCTAATCTGTGACAATCTTCCCTATCATACGGGCCGCAATTTATGCACTATGTACTGCGTTTGCAGTTTTCAGATCAAGTGTTGGAAGCGGACTGCGATTGTTTATTAGTTTGTACTGAATGAATGATGATTGATATTGAGGATATCTGATGATTACAGTTAGGCATTTGCCTTTTGCGCAGCGAGGAAGGCATCTTATAGTTCTGTTCTTTTTCAGTCTGGTATTGCTGGTGCTGGGTTTCAGAGGAGCATCCTTTGCTGTGGCGGCTGGACCTGAGGCGCATATAAAGGGCGAGTTTGGCCCATTACATGATTGGCCGATTATTCCTATTGCCATGATGCTCATGTCGGATAGAAGGGTGTTTGCTTACGGCACGAATACGAGCGGTGCGCAAGGCGGCAAAATGTACTATGCGATTTGGGATCCATCCACGGGAACGGGAGTCGATGCATTTGAAGTATTGCCCAATACGACTGAAACTGATATTTTTTGTGCGGGGCAGGCGCATATTCCTGCAAGTGGTCAGGCGCTCATCCTCGGCGGTGATGCGCTGGTAAATAACAGGCGAAACTATGCAAACAGTGATGTAAACATTTTTGATCCAGCCACTGATGCGCTGATACGCCAGACCCAGAGTATGGGATTTAAACGTTGGTATGCAACGGCGGTTACACTTCCAAATGGTGAGCATGCTGTGCTGGGTGGGCGCAACGATAGATTCTTTAAAGGCACAAAAACGGTTCCCGCAACTGTGGCGACTTTTTCGCCTATACCTGAAGTGCGCGCGGCTGATGGTAGCTGGCGTACGCTCACTTCAGCAGCCAGCGATTATGCTTATGGGGCGCTGGGTGCTTCTTCTTGGTTCTACCCAAGGGCCTGGGTAAACCCTCAAGGGGATCTGTTTATCCTTGCGCACAATGGAAACATGTATAACCTGAATACATCCGGTGATGGTGTGCTTACCAAGTACAGCAATAAGATTCAGCCAAGCCAGGCGAGTTTGTCGAGTGTGATGTTTGCGCCTGGAAAGATCCTTACGATCCGTAAGGATCGTAAGGCTATCGTTGTTGATCTCGACCATGCTGTTAAGCCTATTGTTTCTGCCGCAGGATTGTTAGCAAAAGACCGCCAGTATGGTACCGCAATCGTACTGGCAAATGGACAGGTTTGGGTCAATGGCGGTTCATCGACGGGTAACGAGTTGGCGGGTGCGGCGCTGGAATCGGAATTATGGGATCCAGGTACCAATACATGGAAAACGACTGCAAGCGCGGCTACGGCGCGTTTGTATCACTCGACTTCTCTCCTGCTTCCAGATGGAACGGTAATTACAGGCGGTGGCGGTGCACAAGGGCCATTAACGCAGCTCAACGGTGAAATATATTACCCGCCTTACTTATTCAAGACGGATGAAAGTGGTGAGTTTGCGTTGCGCCCGGAAATCATTGATGCGCCCACAACACAGATTAGCTGGAATCAGGAGTTTTCAGTCGAAGCGAGCGAAAGCATTACAAGGGTAACATTGGTACGTGCTGGTGCAGTGACGCATGCATTTGACCAAGAAATCCGTTTTTTTGATTTGCCGGTTCCACAGGTGGGGAACATAGTAACGGTGCAGTCGCCTGCATCACCCAATTTAGCCCCTCCGGGTCATTATTTGCTATTTGTTTGGAATGCTTCGGGTGTTCCTTCGGTAGCCAGAATTATCCAAATGGGCTGAGTTGCCAGTTGAGTGGTTAATGGCGGTTTATTATTACTAATAGGACTTTCTGCATGTGAGTGACATTAAAGAAATTACCCAAGCACTGCTAAAATTCCGTGATGAACGGGATTGGGCGCAATTTCATAATGCTAAAGACCTTGCGCTAGCATTAAATATTGAAGCCGGAGAGTTACTCGAGGCCTTTTTATGGAAACCCTCTGAACAGGCGGATATCGATAAGGTGAGAGAGGAGCTTGCGGATGTTGTTGCGTTTGCTTTGCTGTTGGCGGAAAAATACGATTTGGATGTGAAGCAAATCGTACTGCAGAAGATTGAGCAAAATGCACTGAAGTATCCGGTGGAAAAAGCCAGGGGCAGCGCTAAGAAATACACTGAATTGTAAGGAACTGCTGTCGCACTATTTCTGATCACTGGGCGGCTAGGCGCCATAGCGAAGTAAGCTCCGCAGCGCGAGCTTTGTGCAGTGGGTCGCTGGCATCCGAAACTCGGGGATGGCAGGGCTTCATTTCCGTCCGATCCAATACCCTTAAGCCAGCCGCATCAATGGTAGTAAGCAATTCCTCGCGTGTGCGCAATCCCAAATGCTCAGCAAAGTCGGACAGGATCAACCAACCTTCGCCGCCGGGTAGCAAATGCGCGCTGAGCCTGTGCAGAAAACCGTGCAGCATGCGACTTTCCGGGTCAAATATTGCATGTTCCAAGGGTGAGCTGGGGCGCGCAGGAATCCAAGGCGGATTGCATACGATCAGTGCAGCTTGACCTGATGGAAAAAGATCGGTCTGCATTAATTCAACCTGGCTTAGCACATTCAGTCGCGTCAAATTGTCGCGTGCGCAACTTAATGCACGCGGATCTTGATCCGTTGCGATGATGTGTCGAACGCCACGCAATGCCAGAGCCGCAGCTAAAACGCCGGTTCCGGTGCCAATGTCGAATGCTGTGGATTGGGTTGCCAGTAATTCGGGCGGCGACGCTTGCACAATCAATTGTACATACTCGTTACGAATCGGTGCAAAAACCCCGTAATGCGGATGAATCCTGATACTCAATGCTGGGATCTCAATCCCTTTTTTGCGCCATTCGTGTGCGCCGATTAATCCTTGCAGTTCACGCAATGAGGCGATGTAGGGCTCAGTGCAGGGTCCGTAGGTTTCCAAACAAGCAGTAAGCGCGTCGGGTGCGCGGCGCAAGGGAATGCTGTGATCGGCGTTAAAAGGAATCAACAGTTTTTCCAAGACACGGGCGCGTTGCGATTGCGACAGGCGATGCCGGTGAAAAGCGTCGGTGGGTGAAATACTTGGTTGTTTTGGCTTCTTCTCCGGCTTTTTTTTGTCCATACGCCGTGCCATTGCTTGCAGAAGTTGGCGTGCATTCTGAAAATCCCCACGCCACAGCAATGCGGTTCCTTCGCATGCCAGTCGGTAAGCGGTATCGGCTGGCATGCGGTCATCGATGACTTGCACTCGTTTGGGTGGTGGCAATCCTTTCTCAGAATGCCAGTGAGCAGATTTTTCCTCGCCAATTTCTTGCCAATGAATCATGCAATCATTGTTCATGGCGATAGCGGCGGTAAAATAAGCCATGTAGTAAAATAACAATATAAGGCCATGGAAGAATTAGAAATTTGTTGATGATTGTTGAGATTCTGAAACCAATTCATATTATACTCGCTATAAGAATTGGATTTATGGCAGTATCCTTCATCCCTTTGTCTTGATAGTCATACCCAACCTGGGATGACAACCTGTTAACCCTCCTTGGAGTTTTATGTCTTTCGCTACTTTCGGCTTGTCCGATGAAATTATTCGCGCCGTCACTGAACGCGGCTATACCGTACCTACACCCATTCAGGCGCAAGCAATACCCGCCGTTTTGACGGGCGGCGATCTGCTGGCCGGGGCGCAAACCGGCACCGGAAAAACGGCTGGCTTTACCTTGCCGATTCTGCACCGCCTTTCTGACAAAAGCGTCAAAGGGCCATCCATTGGACGGCCGCCAATAAGGGCGCTTATTTTGGTGCCAACACGAGAGCTTGCGGCGCAGGTGGAAGAGAGTGTGCGTGATTACGGCAAATATTTAAAGTTAAGTTCAATGATGATGATTGGCGGTGTGAATATTAATCCGCAAATCACCCGCCTGAAAAGTCGCGTGGATATTTTGGTCGCGACACCGGGACGCTTGCTGGATCATGTGCAACAAAAAACACTGAGCCTGTCACAGATCGAAATCCTCGTGTTGGATGAGGCCGATCGCATGCTTGATATGGGATTTATTCGGGATATAAAAAAAATACTCGCGCTGTTACCCAAGCAGCGGCAAAATTTATTATTTTCAGCGACTTTCTCGGACGAGATCCGGGTGCTAGCGGATAATCTGCTCAACCAACCAGCCTTGATTGAAGCGGCGCGTCGTAATGCGGTTGCAGACAAGGTCACGCATGTGGTGCATCCGGTGGATCGTGATCGCAAACGAAATCTCTTGGCGCATCTGATTAAGCAGCATCGCTGGTCGCAGGTGCTGGTATTTACCCGTACCAAGCACGGCGCTAATAAGCTGGCAGAATTTCTGACCGCGGACGGTATTCCTGCACTTGCAATCCATGGTAACAAAAGCCAGACGGCGCGCACGCAGGCATTGGCCAAATTCAAGACGGGTAACCTGCAAGTCTTGGTAGCGACCGATATCGCCGCACGTGGCATTGATATCAGTGAATTGCCCCACGTGGTTAATTTTGAATTGCCCCATGTCCCCGAGGATTATGTTCACCGCATTGGCCGGACGGGCCGTGCTGGAGCGGAAGGAGATGCCGTATCTTTGGTGTGCGTGGATGAAATTAAGTTGCTTGCGGCAATCGAAAAATTGATTAAACACGAATTGCGCAGCCAGGTGATTGCTGGATTTGAGCCGGATCCTAGCATTAAGGCTGAGCCAATTAAAAATGGCCGTGGTGGGGAACCACGTGGCGCAACGCCCTCGCGCAGCTCACCAAAAAAATCAGAAAATAAAAAGCCGGTAAGTAAAAAACCTGCGGGTGCCGGTTTTGCTCCATCGTCCCGTCGGCGTTTCGATGAACCTCGTCGAGCGAGCGGAGGGCGAGGACGCTAACTCACTATTCGATAATCCAGGGTACAAACTTACGGCATCACTGCCGGAGCAAGTGGAATTCCGCGCAACTTGAAACCGGGTTTTAGACCACGCGCTTTGAACCAACCTTGGTTCATCTCCAAGGCATAGCGTACCGGCTTACTCGAACAGTGCGAGCGCTCGGTACGCGGCTGCATGTCACGCAGATTGACGATGGCGCCATTATCGTCGATAAACGCGATAGTCAGCGGTATCAGCGTATTGCGCATCCAATAGCAGCGTACTTGCGGCACCTCGTAAACGAAAAGCATTCCTTCGTTGACCCCCATCTTCTTACGGTGCATTAGGCCGATGCTCTGCTGGTTGTGCGTGTGTGCAACTTCGGCTTGTATTACATGCATGCCGGCCGTTAATTCGACTGTAGGTAGGCGTGGTTGCGCGCGATCCTGTGCGATCGCATGGCTGGCGAATAATAATCCGCAGACGAATGCAATGCCATGCCGCACTAAATTTCTAATCATTGTTTACCTTCATCGATTCTAGTTTGATCATCTTGCGGCGGCGCTATAGCAATCGTTTGTTGTGGCTCGTTTGCACTAGTTGGTCGTTTGCCGCGTTGCGTGAGCTTGCCGATCAAGACAAAAAACAGCGGTACAAAAAAGATCGCCAGGAATGTAGCTGCGAGCATGCCGCCGAATACGCCGGTTCCGATTGAGTGACGGCTGGCTGCGCCAGCACCGGATGCGATAACCAGTGGTAGCACCCCCAGTATAAATGCCATCGACGTCATGATAATAGGCCGAAAGCGAAGCCGTGCCGCATCGAGTGCTGCTTCGGTTAATGACATCCCGGCTGCGTAGCGTTGATTGGCAAATTCCACAATTAAAATGGCATTTTTGGCCGCTAATCCGATCAAAGTCACTAAGCCGATTTGAAAATAAATGTCATTAGTCAAATCCCTTGTCCAAATTGCCAGAAATGCTCCCAGGATTCCAAAAGGAATAGCTAAAATAACAGCAAATGGAATAGACCAGCTTTCGTACAAGGCGGCCAGTACCAGAAATACCATCAGCAAGGCAAAAGCGAAAACATAAGTCGATTGCCCGCTGGCCTTACGCTCTTGCAAGGATATTCCGCTCCAATCGATCGAATACCCTTTCGGCGTGAGAATTTCATCGGCAATTTGCTGCAAGGCTTCAAGTGCTTCCCCCGAGCTATAGCCGGGCGCCGCGCCGCCCAATATGAGCGCAGAATTGAATCCGTTGAAATGCGTCACAGGATCTGGGCCACTATTAAACTCGGTGGTCACTACCGAATCCAGTGGAATCATAGTATTTGTTGCTCCCGTCCGGGCGCGCACATAAATCTTGCTGATATCATCCGGGTTGGAGCGATATTCTGGCAGTGCTTCAGTCTGTACCCGGTAGATGCGGCCAAATTTTACAAAATCATTGACGTAGAGATTACCGAAATAGGCCTGCATGGTATCGAATACTTCCGAAATCGGAACACCCAATGCCTTGGCACGTTCGCGGTCTACCGTAGCAAACAGTCGTGGCGCGCTGATACGAAAATTGGTGCTGGCCACTGCAATCGCTGAGTGTTCTGTGGCTTTGGCAGTAAACTCCTGCGCCACTGCGGCAAATTCAGCAAAATCTCCGCCAGCGGGGTCCTGCAATTGCGCTGAAAAACCGCCGGTGGAACCCAGTCCGCTGATCGAAGGGGCATTAAAAGCCAGCACTAAAGCTTCCGGAATTTTGGCAAATTCCTGGTAAGCTGCGGCAATTAGGCCGGGTACCTGTTCGTCGGCATGCTTGCGCTCGTCCCAGTGATGCAACGGGACAAACATCGTCGCTTGGTTCGTCCCGCGGGTACCGAAAACAAAATTCTGGCCGGTCAATGTGTCGGTGGAATGAACGGCGGGAATTTCTTGAAAATACCCTTCGATTTTCTCTAACACTTCGATGGTACGTGTCAGTGAAGCGCCATCCGGCAATTGCACCACGGTAATAAAATATCCCTGATCTTCCTCCGGCAGGAAACTCCCAGGAATTGTTTTGAACAAGCCCATATTAACCAGTATCAGCATCAAAAAAATGATAAGCGCAATTAGGGATCGTTTAATGACGACGTCAACTGTTCCGACATATCCTGTTTGCGCCCAATCAAAAAATCGATTAAATGTTTTCCAGAATCGTCCGGGAGAGCCATGGCTAGGCTTGAGCACCAAGGCGCATAATGCGGGACTGAGGGTCAGTGCTACAAATCCGGAAATAGTCACAGAGAGTGCAATGGTGATGGCAAACTGTTTATACAACTCGCCAGTAATTCCACCCAAGAACGCCACGGGTACAAACACGGCAGCCAGCACCAGAACACTTGCAATCACTGGCCCAGTCACCTCGTTCATAGATTTTTTTGCAGCATCTCGGGGTGAGAGCCCGCCTTGAGTCATTTGTCGCTCGGCATTCTCCACGACTATAATCGCGTCATCCACCACGATACCGATCGCCAGAATCATACCGAAAAGCGTCAGCGTATTGATCGAAAATCCCAACGCTTCCATACCGGCAAGCGTTCCAATCAGCGAAATTGGAACGGCGAGTGCCGGAATCAGTGTTGCACGCCAACTTTGCAGAAAGAGAAAAACAACCAGAATTACCAATATCATTGCTTCGGCGAGTGTTTTGACCACTTCCCTGATAGAAACATCAATGAATGTCGTTGTGTCGTATGGGATATCATAAGACACTCCTGCTGGAAAGCTGTTTGCAAGCTTGTCCATTTCTTCACGAATCCGTTTAGAGGTGTCGAGCGCATTTGCGCCGGGTGACAGAAAGGTCAGTAAAAAAGTATTGGGTTTCCCATTCCACCGTCCTTGCAGGTCATAAGATTGAGCACCCAATTCCACGCGCGCAACATCGCGCATTCGCACCATCGCTCCGTCCGGATGAGCACGAATAATCATGTCTTCGAATTCGTTAACCTCACTCATGCGTCCACGAGTAATGACCGGAATAGTTAATTCTGTGCCCTTTGGCGTTGGTTCGCGCCCTATCCTGCCAGCTGGGAAATCGCGATTCTGTTCCCGTACAACTGCTGCAATTTCCGTTGGTGTAATATTAAGTTGCGCCATACGGATGGGGTCGAGAATCAAACGCATGGAGTAATTCTGCCCGCCAAAAATAACTGCGTCACCAACACCGGGAAGCCGTTTGACATTATCGAGAATGCGCAACAAACTATAGTTCGAGAGAAAAACGGTGTCATGCTTGGGATCCGTTGAACTCAAAGCAATCACTGCCAATAAATCGGGCGATGTTTTTTTGACGGTAATACCTTGTCGCACAACCTCATCGGGCAGTTGTGGCTCGGCCAGACGCTGCCGGTTCTGCGTCTGCACCTGTGCAATATCAATGTCGGTTCCAATCTCGAACGTGAGCTTCATGGTCATATGCCCATCGTTGGTACTGGTTGATTCATAATATAAAAGATTATCAATACCCGGAAGCTGCACTTCGATTGGGCGCGCTACCGCTTCCGCCACGACTTCCGCGCTGGCGCCCGGATAATCTGCATCGATCTGCACCATAGGCGGCGTGATCTGTGGAAACTGCGCAATAGGCAATTTCTGCAGGGCAACTAAGCCGATGACAACAATGATAATGGACAGGACCGATGCAAAAATAGGTCGGTCGATAAAGAAATGAGAGTTCATGGCGTACTCTGTAGATTGGGTTCCTCGGGGCTGTGGCTTGAGGTAGTAGTTTCTTTTTTATGAGGCACGGGGTCGACTTTCGCGCCTGGGAGAATCCGGAAAAAACCTTCTACTACCACACGCTCCCCTGGACGCAAACCTTCTTCGATCAACCATTCCTTGCTACGCCACATGCTGGCCCTGATCGCTCTAAGCTCCGCCTTATCTTCCTCATCAACGACATAGACAAATGATCCGCTAGGTCCTTGCTGCACAGCGCGTTGGGGGATCAGGATGGCGTCGGTGCGGGTATAGCCTTTAATGCGAACTTTGACGAACTGCCCGGGATAAAAATAGGATTGCCCTGGCGCAAAAGCACCTTCGGGATTGGGGAATACAAATCGTCCTTGCAATGTACCCGTTTCAGGCCGCAAAGCAACATCTGCAAAATCAAGCACACCTTCTTGCGGGTACACGCTGCCATCCATGAAAGTCATCACGCCGCGTAACTGAAAAATATCCGGTCGTTCCACCTTATGCTCAGCGAGTTCACGGCGGCGGCGCAGAAGATAGCTCTCAGGAACGCTGACATTGACATACATTGGATCAAGCTGGTCGATTGTCGCGAGAAGCGTTTCCTGAGCGGAAATCAATCTTCCTTCATAGAAATTGCTGCGACCAATGCGACCGTTTACCGGCGCTGTGATTATCGTATTATCCAGGTCAAATTTAGCCTTGATCAGATCATTCTGCGCCGATTCCAGCGCCGCTTTAGCTCCCCGCACCTCTGCCTGCGCGTCATCCACATTTTTTTTACTGACGGCTTGCTGCTCCAGCAGCGGAAGCACGCGCGCCAAGTCCTGCTTGGCTAGATCGAGGCGGACCTGAGCCTGAGCCACCTTGGCTTTGCTGCTGAGATAAATCGCTTTAAATGGCACAGGATCAATGAGATATAGCTGATTACCCTGTTTAATATTGCGCCCTTCAGTAAAAAAGACCTTTTTGATGATTCCGCTGACCTGCGAACGGATCTCGACTGGGCGGAAAGCTTCCGTTTGCCCAATGAATTCAGGTTCATCCTGAATCGCTTGCGATGTTACGGTGATGACTTCGACTTGTGGAACGGGAGCGGAAGAATCCGCAGGCGGCTTTTCAGTGCAACCGATCAGAACAGCCAGGCATAATCCGATGCTCAAATAAATTTTATTCATGTTTTTCCTCTGTACTGATGCAAGCAAACTCAGTATAGCTTTACTTTGTTTGTCTCATGACCATTGCTGTATTCCGGCGCCCATCCGCCACCCAAGGCATTATACAGCTGGACAATGGATACCAGATGAAGGCGCTGCGTCGCACTCAGGGAAAACTCGGCATCGAACAGCGTGCGTTTGGCGAGCAACACATCGACGTAACTTGTAATGCCGCCCTGATAGCGCAGGTCTGCCACATGCAAAGCAGAGTGCAATGCTTCGACCTGCTGTTGCTGTGCTTTGATTTGCTCGTTGACGGTGCGAATGGCCACCAGTGCATCTTCAACTTCTTTGAACGCAATCAAGATGGTTTGCTCGTATTGTGCGAACGCTTGTCTTGCCTGCGCTTCCGCAGCACGTTGCTCAAAACCCAGGCTTTGTGCATTGAGCAATGGGCCTGCTAAGCCAAGCCCACCCACGCCAAACTCGCTACCGGAAAGCAGCAGATTGGATAAAGCCGGGCTGGCCACGCCAAGGAAACCGGTAATCGAAAGTTTGGGAAAGCGTGCTGCCTGAGCTACGCCGATTCTCGCGGTGGCGGCTGCCAGGGTTTGCTCGGCTTGGAGAATATCCGGGCGTCTCTGCAATAATTCTGAAGGCAGACCAGCCGGCACTTCGGGCGGAATCGCTTGCTCTGTAAGGAGTCGGCCTCGCGCTATCGATATTGGGTTTCTACCCAGCAGTACGCTGAGCTCATTTTCTTTTTGCACTATTCTGCGCTCAAGTTCAGCTACCCTCGAAGCTGCATTCGCTCGTTCGGCCTCGAACTGATCCAGATCAAGGCGTGAAATGATGCCACCTTGCAGCTGCGCACGCGAAATAGCGACCGATTCTTCCCATGAAGACAAAGCGCGATGCGCAATTTCCAGTTGGACATCAAATTGCAACAGGTCGAAATAGGATTGTGCCACCGTACTGATGAGCGTCAGAATGATGGCGCGACGATTTTCCTCACGTGCCATCAGTTCAGCGCGGGCAGCCTCATTGGAACGGCGAATCCTGCCCCAGATATCCAGCTCCCAGTTCAAAGTTGTCTGGCCGAAATAATTGTAGGGCGTTGGGAAGCCGGGAATCTTGAATCCACCGAGCGTGCCAAACGCAGGCGCATTGCCGCTGATCTCCATATTGGGGACAAAATCCATAAACGCAATGCGTGAGCGCGCTTCAAACTCTTCGACACTGGCGATGGCACGCTTGAGATCCTTGTTCTCCTGCAAAGCTTGCCGGATCAATTGTTGCAGCGTTTCATCCTGGAGCAACTCCCACCATTGTAAATTGGCGATTGATTCGCTCTCCATCTCGGATAACCGAAACTTCTCGGCGGTATCCACTTGCGGGCGAATAAAGTCTGGCCCCATCGCGCAGGCGGTAAGCAGCAGGATGGAGAAGATTGATAGTATGCGAATCCAGAGTTTCATTTGAGCATTGAAAGTTGGTTGATTTTACAGCTTTAAAAATGTGCGATCAGAATCACATAAACTCTGTGTTAATGTCAAATTCACGGATTAAAAGCTTTAGTATCGTGAGATTGCACTTCCTGCTCAGGACACGTGAGAGATTAGCTGGATCAATGCCGGGGGCGGAGGCAGACATCCAATCTGTTTGCATCATTGATGAATCTAAGTATTTCTCACAACACTACCAAAATTTTCCATCTCTAACGAGAAACAGTCAAAACCTGTAGAATTATCAAGTTGAACTTTCTGAATCGTTCCAATGACAACAACTGAAAGCCAAATCGAGCACGATCTCATTAAAAAGCTCGACGACCTTAAATATATCTGCCGACCGGAGATCCGTGACCGAGAGGCGCTTGAGCAGAATTTTCGGGACAAATTCGAAACGCTCAATCGTGTCAAATTGACGGATAGCGAATTTTCCAGGCTGAGAGATGAGATTGTTAACGCCGATGTCTTCGCCGCCGCTCGCCACCTGCGTGAAATAAACACCTTCTTCCGTGATGACGGCACACCGCTGAATTACACGCTGGTCAACATCAAGGATTGGTGCAAGAACAGATTCGAGGTGGTCAACCAACTGCGCATCAACACCGGCAACAGCCATCATCGTTATGACGTGATGCTGCTCATCAACGGCGTGCCGGTGGTGCAGATTGAGCTGAAAGCCCTGGCTATCAGCCCGCGCCGGGCGATGCAGCAGATCGTCGATTACAAGAACGACCCCGGCAACGGCTACTGCAAGACCCTGTTGTGTTTCCTGCAACTGTTCATCGTCAGCAACCGCAGCGATACCTGGTACTTTGCCAAGGCTATGTCACAATTAGTTGTTGAACCTGCCTTGTTTTGCCAAGAGATGCTATAAAACAAAGGATTGGTGTAATACTTTGACCGAGACGGTCAATCATTCTGTGCCATCCGAGGTAA
>NZ_JALHQJ010000041.1 GCF_022842015.1 Nitrosomonas sp.
TCATCGCGTAGACTTGCTTTGCAACATGAGATTGCTGCAATTGATGAAAATACTGCGGGTCTGAAATTACAGTTGCGGGGGTTGGAGTCATCAAGAGTCAGTAAAAACCAGCAACTTAAATTCCTTGAAGAACAACTTTTCAGTTTGCGCGATCTGGCCACGGATGGTTTTGTTCCCCGCAATCGTGTTCTGGAACTTGAGCGGAGTTATACGCAACTCACAGGAGAAATTTCTTCCGACACTGGCGATATTGGGCGTACGCAACGCCAGATTACGGAACTTGAACAACGCCGCATTCACCGGTTGCAGGAATATCAGAAAGAAGTTAGACAAACATTGTCTGATGTGCAGCGTGAAGCTGATGTATTAAGAAGTCGCCTGATTGGACAGGATTTTGAATTGGCAACTTTAGAAGTTAAGGCACCCGTCGATGGTATTGTTGTCGGTATGAATGTATTTACAGAGGGTGGTGTAATCGCCCCAGGATCCAAATTGATGGATATTGTTCCAAGTGATGATATGCTGATTATTACAGGCCAGGTGCCTGTACATCTAATTGATAAAATTCATGTTGATCTTCCAGTAGATTTGATTTTTTCTGCGCTGAATCAAAAGAAAACACCCAATATTCCTGGTACTGTTACCCAGGTATCGGCAGATCGACTCGTTGATGCAAACAGCGGATTTCCATTTTATAGTATTAAAGCTAAAGTAACACCAGAAGGTATGAAACAATTGGCCGATGAACAAATACGGGCAGGTATGCCGGTTGAAATATTTATTAAAACAGGTGAGCGCTCACTTATGAATTATCTATTTAAACCAATTCTGGATCGCGTCCATTCATCCCTAAGTGAAGAGTAGTTGCAATGATTGCTTTTTATCATAAGATCTCAATAATCGTTTTTGTATTATTCTTTAATTCAACTAATTTTGCACATGCTCTGAACCTTTTGGATGCTTATGAGGCGGCATTGCTGCATGACCCAATCTATCGCTCTGCTTTGCACGAAAATGAAGCAGGTCAGCAAGCAGAAATCATCGGGCGTGCTAGTTTGTTGCCAAGCTTGGCCGTAACGCACGCCCAAAACAAGAATTCAGGTACATTGGATACAGGTGCGGGTTCTCAACCGCTGAATTTTGATGGACAAGTGAGTACGCTAACCTTGCGCCAGCCTTTATTCAATCTTGAAGCAATAGCTGGATATCAGCAAGGAAAAGCCAGGGCTGATTCTAGCCGTGCAAAATTTCTTGGGCATAGTCAGCAGCTTTTAGTTCGAGTCGTGGAAGCTTATGTTGAAACTTTGTTAGCACAAGATCGCGTAAGAATTTCTGAGACAGAGGTTGATGCCCTTGAAGAACTCAAACGCGTCAATGAGCGCATGCTGCATAGAGGGGAGGGAACTACTACTGATGTTCTGGAAACACAATCTAAGTATTCGCTAGCACAAGCAAAAATAATTGAAGCAAAAGATGAGCTAGAAATCGCACAACTTAAACTGGAAGCGTTGATAGGGCAGGAAATAACACAATTGGTTCGTTTAAATGATACTTTTAGCTCTCAGGCAATACAGCTTCCAGATGGCTATGACACTTGGCAAGCTTTGGCGCTCGAACAAAACGCTGAATTGGTGACGCAACGTCATAATGTTGTTTCGGGCAAAGAAGAAATTAAGAAAAACCACGCTGGTCATTTACCCCGTGTTGATTTAGTTGCCAGTCTGCAAAAGAATAAGAGAGGCTCTTTTGTTACACAAGGTTTGGATGCGGAATTTGGAACGATTGGAATTGAAGTTAATATGCCTATCTATTCAGGAGGGCGTGTAAATGCGCTCACCGCACAAGCAGTTGCAAATCATGCCCGCGCTGAGGCCGAGTTAGACGCAGCAACCCTTCAGGTATTGGTCGAGCTACGCAAGCAATACAATCTGTTAATGAGTAGTGTCAAAAGGATTGAATCCTTGGAAATGGCAGTGAAATCAGCAGAGCTGCTTGTGGAAGCAACACAAAAAAGTATTCGTGGTGGTATTCGTATTAATTTGAATCTTTTGGACGCTCAGCAGCAATTACATACAGCTCAACGTGATCTTGCTCAGGCAAGATATAACTACTTGTTGGCATATCTTCGGCTGCAGCAAGCTGCCGGTACATTAGCAATTGATGATTTGAGGAAAGTAGCCAGTCATTTCACATCGCAACGAAATTAATTTTTTCAACGACAATTCTAATATCAATGATGAATTCAATATAATTCTGCAAGCTTCAATAAATACAATTCATAACCAATTAATACTGTGTAACCGGAAAGAATCAAATACTTGATATGCCACACGCGTATTTTTTCAGTAAGTCGCACATTGTAATGAATAACCAGTAATATCAGCGCCATTGATGTAAGTGCCAGCTTAAAGCTGATAAATTTTTGCGTACTATCTTCAATCAGTTGTGCCATAACCCAATTCAGTTCTTCTCCACCTCTAGCTAGAATATTGAGGGTAAAGAAAGCATCTAGCACACCTAAGAATAAAATGACAACCATACAAACCATCAAATGCCCAGGATAGCGATCTACATACTCCGGCATTCCTTTTTGAGGAATTCTACGTTCACCTAACCTCCTTCCGGTTTTAATTCCCAAGTGATAGGTGCAAAAGAAAGGTACGGTCCGGCGACGATTCTGGTTTCTGATGTCTGGAATTGAAATTGCTTTAGTCATGAAACACTCCCTTTCCTTTTTAGTTATAAATAATGAGGGAACTTTATTTTTATGTTTATAAGATAGCAGTTAATTTTGTTTTTTTCCACAGGTTTCAGAAAAAAATTACGTTTTGAGAGCCGCTATCAAGTGTCGCTTGCGATATGAAATAAGTCTGAGATGTTTGCATATTGTGAATTGCCCGCATGCGAGGTATGGAGATCGGACATGGATGAAGAAAAACTGGAAGTGGTGATATTGGTTAAAGCGTTCCCTGAAGGAACACATAAAAATGCGTTTAGATTTTTAATGCGGAGTGCGGTAGATTTTCCTGATTTTCAATGTAATTTTCATTACATGATTTGGTGTAACTATATAACGCTAGATATTGGTAAGAAGAGGGGTAATCCTCCTCTTTATTTTAGTTGCTCATGCAATAGTTTTAGGATACGGTTGGATGTGGCAGAGTTAACAGTTGTCCCGTCATCATTTGAGAAAGTTACTTTGCATATGTTGGTTCCAGTGTTATGAACCTGTATGCGGAATTTTGCGGCTTTGGCAGCATCCTTGTCATCACTACGCCAGAATATTATATTTGATAGAATACCTTTATCGTCGCCTTTCTTCTTGCTGTCAACATCGGGATCGACATAACGTACAAAATAAATACCTTCTTCACGATTGCGATCTTCAACGGTAAAGCCAATTCGATCAAGTGCCAAGCCAACACGTCGCCAGGATCGGTCAAATGCTTCATTGATAACCAGCGTTGTTCCTTCTTGGTCGATGTAAGCGCGTTCAACAGAAGCATTATTTTTGCTAGTGGCTAATTCCAGTTTGGCCTTTTGCTCCTCAACGCCGAAGCGCATCATTAAACGCGAGAGCATTTCAGCTTCCAGATCGGGGTCGGCCGGGCGTGGTTGCCAGATGGTGCGATTGAGAGGGCCGCTTTGCAATACTTCGATCATACCGCGGTGACTGATATATACTTCCGTATTACCTACCTGGTTTCGCTCAAGGCGGGTACGAAATTTATCGCGCTCAGCGGTGGAATAAATGCTATCGAGTACAGTGGAAAGTACAGAGCGTATAATATCTTGTGGAATCTTGGCTCGATTCTCTGCCCAATCTGTTTCCATAATTCCAGCCTCGGGAACTTCTGTTTTGATCAGGAAACCAAGTTCTTGCCAAAATTCTTTAATTATCGGCCATACAGTTTCAGGCGATTGGGGAATAACTAGCCAGCGCTGTGTTCCTGAGCGTTCAATATGCACATCCTGAAAAGATGATGGTAGTAAAGAAGATGAACTGGTGTTTTGCGGTCCACCCCGTTCGTTGCTATAGCTGGAAAATGTTGCGCTTCCAGGTGAACTCTGCTCTGGAATCGAATAGCGCTCATCAATGTCAGGTTGAACCAAGTCAGGGGGTACATCCAGAGCGGGTGCTTTGCCGGCCGATTTGTAATCAATATTCTTGGTTTCAGGAAACATATTGCAACCGATGCTTGTCATTGAGAACATCAGTATCAGGCACGGTAAGGCCATTTTTCGCCACTTCATGGTTGACATTTTACCTCTTCAAGTCGTGTGGATATCCGCCAGTTGCATTGCTTCGCGTATAAGCTGATGGTGCTGAGCAGATAATGGTGTGAGTGGCAAACGAATTCCAGAATTGATTAAGCCCATTTGTGTAACGGCCCATTTCACAGGAATGGGATTGGCTTCGACAAATAAGTCTGTATGCAAGCGCAAAAGCTTATTATTTAACGACCTCGCAGTATTTATCTCTCCCGAAAGCGCAGCAATGCACATCTCATGCATCATTCTGGGAGCCACATTTGCGGTAACTGAAATAACGCCATGCCCCCCTAACAGCAATAATGCTAATGCGCTAATATCGTCGCCACTATAAATGAAAAATTCGGGAGGTGCGCGTAATAATAGATCACAACCTCGTCCGATATTGCCAGTTGCATCTTTAATGCCAACAATATTAGGAATTGGTGCTAGACGAAGTGCGGTATCGTTATGAATATCGGCTACGGTCCTTCCAGGGACATTGTATAAAATATGCGGAATATCAACTGCCTCAGCAATTGTTTTAAAGTGCTGATATAACCCCTCCTGGGTGGGTTTGTTGTAATAAGGAGCAACCGAGAGGCACGCATCCACACCTGAATTCTTGGCAAAAATGGACAGATCAATAGCCTCACGTGTTGAGTTTGCACCAGTTCCTGCTATCACCGGTATGCGTCCTGCGATATGATCAACCGCTGTGCGCATTAACAGATGGTGCTCATCAAAATCCACTGTTGGAGATTCACCTGTGGTGCCAACTATCACAACGCCATCAGTACCCTGGTTTATATGAAAATCCAGAAGAGAGCGGAAACGATCTAAATCTAGTCCACCCTCTTCATCCATGGGAGTGACGATAGCAACCAAGCTACCTTTAAACATGACAATCTATCCAATAAAAAGGCTTATTTTACCTCAAACTAATATTGTTTAATTAGTTTCACTGTGTGCCCCAGCATATTTTATCTTTACTTACATGCGTTCCGAATTAGAGGTAATGCCCAACTACATTGGCATACTCTAAGATTACTCATGCATTTTGGTAAAGCTGATAATGCCGTCGCTGTAGTCGGCCTGAATTGTGTCTTTTGCAACAAATTTACCTTCTAAAATTTCTTTGGCAAGTGGATTCTCAATTTGTGTTTGGATAGCTCGTTTTAAAGGGCGAGCGCCAAATACCGGATCGAACCCTGCTTGAGAAAGAGCGGTGAGTACTGATTCACTGACTTTTAGTTGCATTTCCAATTTGGCCAATCTTGCCTCAAGATAATGCAACTGTATCCGGGCAATTGATTGAATATGCTTTTCATCCAAAGCATGAAACACTACCACCTCATCAATGCGATTAATAAATTCAGGACGAAAATATATTTTTACTTCATTCATGACAGCCTGCTTGATGGCAGAGTACTCATTTCCTGACATTTCCTGAATCATCTGTGATCCCAAATTGGATGTCATGACGATGACTGTATTTTTGAAATCGACAGTGCGTCCCTGACCATCAGTCATTCGTCCATCGTCCAACACTTGCAGCAACACATTAAATACATCCGGGTGCGCTTTTTCAACTTCATCCAGCAAAATAACCGCATAAGGCTTTCTGCGCACAAGCTCGGTTAAGTAACCGCCTTCTTCATAGCCGACATAGCCCGGTGGGGCCCCAATCAGTCGGGCGACCGAATGTTTCTCCATGAATTCAGACATATCGACTCGGATTAAATGATCCTCGGAATCAAACAGAAAACCAGCGAGTGCTTTGCATAGTTCTGTTTTTCCTACCCCAGTTGGTCCCAGGAACAAGAACGATCCATAAGGACGGTTGGGATCAGCCAGTCCGGCGCGGGAACGCCTGATCGCGTCTGAAACTAAGCGTACAGCTTCATCCTGACCAACAACCCGGTCATGTAGCTTGTGTTCCATCAGGAGCAACTTTTCACGCTCACCCTGCATCATTTTTGATACAGGAATACCTGTGGCGCGAGACACAACCTCTGCAATTTCTTCAGCACCCACTTGAGTGCGTAACAATTTAGGCGCAGGAGTAGAGCTTGATTCATTTCCTGCAGATTGTTGCAGTTGTGCTTCCAATTGTGGCAGTTGGCCATACTGCAACTCTGAAACCTTCTGCCAATCTCCTTTACGAGTTGCGGCTTCTATTTCCAGTTTGAGTTTTTCCATTGTTTCCTTGATTTGCTGCGAACCTAATACTTGGAATTTCTCAGTTTTCCAGATTTCAGCTAAATCAGTATACTCGCGTTCCTTCTGTTTAATTTCTTCTTCCAAAAGTTGAAGGCGTTTTTGTGATGCCTCATCTTTTTCTCTTTTAATCGCTTCACGTTCAATTTTAAGCTGTATCAAACGGCGATCCAGTTTATCCAACACCTCAGGCTTAGAATCAATTTCCATGCGAATTCTCGCCGCAGCTTCGTCAATTAGATCAATAGCTTTGTCAGGTAGGAAACGGTCGGTAATATAGCGATTGGATAATTCCGCGGCAGCAACAATGGCGGGGTCAGTAATATCTACACCGTGATGTACTTCGTATTTTTCCTGTAAGCCGCGCAATATTGCAATGGTGGCTTCGACAGTGGGTTCTTCTACGAGAACCTTTTGGAAGCGTCGCTCTAGCGCAGCATCTTTTTCAATGTATTTACGGTACTCATTGAGCGTTGTTGCGCCAACGCAATGTAATTCTCCGCGCGCTAAGGCCGGCTTCAACATATTGCCTGCATCCATTGCGCCTTCTGCTTTGCCAGCGCCCACCATCGTATGCAACTCATCGATGAATACAATCGTTTTACCTTCGTTTTGCGCAAGTTCTTTCAGCACGGATTTGAGGCGCTCTTCAAATTCACCGCGGTATTTGGCGCCTGCCAGTAACGCAGCCATATCCAGACTGAGAACACGCTTGTCTTTCAAACTTTCAGGTACTTCACCATTGATGATACGTTGCGCCAAACCTTCAACAATTGCAGTTTTACCGACTCCCGGTTCGCCAATCAGAACGGGGTTGTTTTTGGTTCGTCGTTGCAATACTTGGATTGCTCTACGAATTTCATCATCACGCCCTATGACTGGATCCAATTTGCCTTGACGTGCACGTTCGGTAAGATCCAATGTATATTTCTTCAATGCTTCACGGCTACCTTCGGCGTCTGGACTACCGACCTGCTCACCACCTCGTACTGTATTAATCGCTTTTTCCAAGGCTGTGGTGTTGGCGCCAAACTGTTTTAACAATGCTCCTATTTCTCCTTTATCCTGCAAGACCACTAAAAGAAACATTTCAGAGGCAATAAACTGATCGTTGCGTTTTTGTGCTTCTTTATCAGCTAAGTTGAGCAGATTATTCAAACTACGGGAAATATTGATTTCACCACCTGAATTCTCAACTTTGGGCAAGCGAGAAATGCTTTGCTTGATACTTTCCAGCAATGGAGCGGTATTAACGCCAGAGCGTTGCAGTAGAGAGCGCGTACTGCCATCCTCTTGTTGCAATAATGCCAGCAGCAGGTGTTGCGGTTCTATGTTCGGATTGTCCTGGCCAATAGCGATACTCTGTGCATCAGCAAATGCTTGTTGGAATTTAGTGGTTAGTTTGTCAAAGCGCATAAAATTCTCCCGTTATAGGTTGTTGATGCCTAAGTGGGGGAGAGGTGTGAATTTTCAAGAGCAGGTTATTTTGCTGAGCCGATAGCGCGAATCTTGTTCGATTGAGTTACTGAGTTCATTAGCATGAGCTCAATTTCAGAGACAGTAACTGGTTTGCTGAAGTAATAGCCTTGGTAGTGATTGCACTTTTGTGTCACTAGAAAATTTAATTGTTCTTCTATTTCTATGCCTTCCGCGATAACTTCCATTTCCAGGCTGTGTGCCATTGCAATTATAGCGGCTACAATGGTGCGGTCATTTCTGTCGGTTACAAGGTCACGCACAAATGAGCGATCTATTTTAAGTGTGTGAATGGGGAATTGTTTTAGATAACTGAGGCTCGAGTAACCAGTACCGAAATCATCAATTGAGATGTGTAGACCCATTGCATGGAGACGATTAAGCGTTTCCACTACCTTTTCGATATTATCGATCAGCATGCTTTCAGTTATTTCCAAGGCGATATATTCGGCTTTAACTCCGGTTTCGCTCAGTATGCGTGAGATATTATTAATTAAATTCTTGTCACGGAATTGTCGCGCAGACAGGTTAATGGCAACTCTGGGTACATAGAAACCTTGATCCTGCCAGGCTTTTATTTGCATGCAGACTGTCTTTAGTACCCATTCACCAATTGGAATAATCAATCCTGTTTCTTCTGCCAAGTTAATAAATTTATCGGGAGTAATCAGTTTCTGCTCAGGGTGTCGCCAGCGCAGTAGTGCTTCAACGCCATATAAATTATGATTGGGCATATCCATAACAGGTTGATAGTATAAAAGCAATTCATTCCGTTCTAATGCATAACGTAAATCAAGGCTGAGGATATGTCTTTCGTATGCTGACTTATTCAGTTCATCGGTGAAAAATTGATAATTATTGCGCCCATTTTTCTTGGCATGATACATGGCAACATCGCTGTTCTTAAGCAGCGTTTCCGCATTGACGCCATCTTCAGGGAACACCGCGATGCCTATGCTGCCATTAATATGTAACTCATTGTTATGGATATGGAATGACTGCATCAGTGAATCCAGAATTTTCTGAGCCACTTTAGCGGCATCCAGTGACTCGGCGATAGAATTTAGCACTACAATAAATTCATCGCCTCCCTGACGGGCAACTGTATCTTCGTTGCGAATACAAAACGTTAGTCTATCTGCGACGGCTTTTAATAGTAAATCACCGATTTCATGACCAAGTGAATCATTGATGGTCTTGAAATGATCCAGATCAATAAATAGTACTGCCATTTGTCGTTGTAGGCGCATATCATAAGCCAATGCCTGCTGAATGCGATCCTGAAGCAAATGCCGATTGGGTAACCCCGTTAATGCATCATGGGTTGCCATTTTAATAATGCGCTTTTCAGCTTCTTTGCGTTCATACCATCGGCCTAAGTCATGCGCGATGGTGTCGATTAGATTTTGCTGATAAGTTAGCGGTGATGAGGAGCTGCTAATATATGCTACCTGCAGCAAACCGCATTGTTGTCCACTAGATACGATGGCTGCACTTATACAATGAGGTAAGTTTTCTTGATAATTAGGAGTGAAGTATTGTTTTTCTTGAAGCTTAATCATGGCAACAGGCAATTCTTGAAATTCAAAAACCGGCAACAAAGATTTTAAAATGTTTTTGCAAGTTTCTTCCGTGCCTTGATTCAGATCCAGATTGTTTCTGATTTTCTGTAAGCAGATGTTCTCGTTCAAGCGTTCTTTTAGATACAGCTCTTTTTGACCAATAATTCTTTGAATTAGCGGAAAAGTAAGCCAGTTTATTATTGCAATCCCAAAGAACAAGATTAGTGTCATATAAAATATGATTGTTCTGAGTTGGGCTGCCGAGTAATTGTTTAATTCATCTTTATTTATTTTGAGAACGGCACCAAGACCATAGGCAATGGGAGTATATGCAGCGACAACTTCGATTTGCCGATAATCCTTGGTAAATATAATGCCAGATTGACCTTCTAATGCAAAATGTACCGGAAGTGGCTCATTATTTATAATACGCTGCATACGTTTAAATTTGTCATCGTCAGCGGTACGTAGAAAGCAATCCATTTCAGGATCATTGTCTTTGATAGGCGCGCAAAGTAGAAAATCTCCGGTATTGCCGATGAGGGCCGCCTCTGTAAAGACCCTAGTGAGATCAGGCATACGTTCTTCTGTGATGACACGACCAATAGGTTCGCTGTATTCATTTATAAGTTGAATCGAATTTCGCACAATGAAGCCGTGATTCCAGAATAATATTGTGTTGATATCTGATTCTGTATCCAATTTCACAGCAAGTTTCCCCTGTTTGGAGAGGTTGCCTGCACCTAAAATCAAATTATCATTAGTGTCATAGAACTCGATACCTGAGAAGTGAGTAGATAGTATTTTTTTTGCTGATTGTGTAAGCCTTCGAATACCTTCCCTTTGAGAGCTATCAGAATAAAACTTCTCCAGGCTTTGTGCGAGAAAGAGACGAGTTGATATTGCTTTCGTATTCGCTATGGAGTGCGTGATTTGCTTTTCAATATGTTTGGCCTTATTTTCTAATGCAACTTCAAGACCTGAAATAGCCATTGCTTCGATTTGCCGCTGCATCACGTTATATACAGTAAGACTCGTCAGCAGGATAAGCATAATGATCATCAAACTACTGATTAAGAGTATCCTTTTGTTATCTTGATTGATGAGAAAACGAACCATTATGTTTTGTGTGCCAGATGCAATTATGAAGAATTTGAACCTACATTAGGGATGTATTATCGGCAATCGCATACTATGCTGAGATATATATCTAAGGGGTTTTTCTCCCTTAATTCTTAGAATGATGCAGTATCGTGGATTTTCTCAATTGTCTCTGACTTTGAGAAAGTGGAGAGAAATAGTTTAATAAATACGGGGTAGTTATCGGATCAATTAGCCTAAATTTGTTTCTTTAGGCACTTCGGGGTAGGGATAAAGAATGTTTAGAGCCACGCTTTTTCCAGCAGTCTCAATGATACGAACATGCTCTCGTTTAAACTGCCGGGCGTGGTGCAAACCGCATGAATGGGCGATCATGTTGATTTCTTTATTGACATTTCTGGCATAATTTGCAACCCGCAGATATTTTTCTTCCACCACCAATCCATTCTGTAAACGCTCATCATGTGTTGTGATGCCGGTAGGGCAAGTATTGAGATGGCAGCGCATTGCTTGAATGCAACCCAATGAAAACATAAACCCGCGTGCTGTATTGACAAAATCTGCTCCAGCGCAGAGTGCCCATGCACCCTCTGCAGAGGTTACCAATTTTCCGGCAGCCACAACATAAATACGATTTCTCAAACCGGATTGCAACAAGGCGTCTACTACGCGTGGTAAGGCTTCCGAGATTGGTAGACTCACGTGATCCATCAGTGTTTGTGGAGCCGCACCGCTTCCTCCCTCGCCACCATCAATCGTGAGAAAATCCGGGGCGTATTCCAAACCGCGTCGGTTAATGCTGTCGCATAATTCATTGATGAAATTCCATCCACCGATTGCTGTTTTAATGCCCACTGGTCGTCCAGTCAGCTCCCGGATAAAATGGATCTTATCGAGCAGCTCGTCAATGTTGTTAATATCTTTGTGACGGTTCGGACTGATCGAATTCTCATTTTCGGGGATGCCACGGATTGCAGCAATCTCACTATGTACTTTATTGGCAGGCAGCAATCCTCCCTTGCCGGGCTTGGCGCCTTGAGATAGCTTAATTTCAAATGCTTTTACAACCTTGCTTAATTCTTTTGCACGTAGCGGTGAAAAATTACCATGCCCGTCTCTTATGCCATATTTTGCGGTGCCGATTTGCATGATCAAATCACAGGCACCTTCGAGGTGATACGGAGATAGTCCACCTTCACCGGTATTCAACCAGCAACAAGCCTGTGTGGCACCTAGTGATAAAGCGCGTACTGCTGGTTTGGAAATGGCACCGTAGCTCATGCCACTGATATTAATGATAGATTTGGCTTCGAACGGATGCGTGCAGAAGCCCGCGCCGATGTGTAGCGAAGGCGTGGGTAATTGATCTTCTTCCTGAATTGGGAAAGTCGCATTGACAAATATAATCGAGCCAGGTTGGCGCAAATCATTGGTGGAGCCGAAGCCGACCAGGCTGCCTTTGTTTTTGGCATTTTTGTAAATCCAGCCACGTGTGGCACGATTAAATGGCAGCTCATCGCGATCATTAGCAAAGAAATATTGCCGGAAGTATTTACCTTGGCGCTCGAAAATATATCGCAATCGACCAATAACGGGATAATTGCGTAGTACAGAATGTTTTTTTTGGGTGACATCTTCGATGAACCAAAATACGATCATGCCGATTGCGGCAATACCTAGCATTGTGGCTATACTATAGATGATTAAATCAATTGCGCCGGACATACTGTTTCCTAATTATGCTGGGTAATCTATATACTATCTGTTCAACTGCAGTAAGTGAACAGCTTAGGCATCGTAAAATGAGAAATATTGCTTCTTTTTCTTTGCTGAGTTGAGTTAAGGTAAAACAATTGAAAGATTTACACGATGAAATTTACGATAATGTTGCGCGTGCGCTGCAAGAAGATATTGGTTCTGGCGACTTGACCGCATCACTGATTCCAAGCGAAAGTAAATTGAGCGCCGTGGTAATCAGTAGAGAAGATGCGGTATTGTGTGGCGTGCAATGGTTTGAAGCATGCTTTCTGGAATTAGCTCCGAGAACGATTATCACCTGGTTTGCCAATGATGGGGATTTTGTTCAATCAGGGGAAAAGCTTTGTGAGATCCAAGGAAATTCTCGTGATTTGTTAACAGCAGAACGTTCCGCGCTGAATTTTCTGCAAATGTTATCCGCTGTGGCGACACAAACAAAACGTTTTGTTGACGCCCTTGTGGGCACTAAGGCAGTCATTGTGGATACGCGTAAAACACTTCCTGGATTACGCTTAGCACAAAAATATGCTGTAACATGCGGCGGTGGCCTCAATCATCGCATGGGTTTATATGATGGGATTCTGATCAAGGAGAATCATATCATTGCAGCAGGTAATATCCAATCCGCACTAAACAAAGCACAGGAAATTGCGCCTCCTGGAACTATACTGCAAATTGAAGTGGAATCGTTGTCGGAATTACAAGAAGCCCTAGCGGCTGGAGCTGTCATGGTGTTGTTAGATAATTTTACGTTGAGTCAGTTATCGGAGGCGGTCATATTGGCTCATCAGATATCTGGACGGCAGGTAATATTGGAGGCATCCGGCAACATAACACTAGACAATGTGCGCCAGGTGGCTGAAACCGGTATTGACCGTATCTCAATCGGCGGCTTAACCAAAAATATTCAAGCGATTGACTTGTCAATGCGATTTAAAGAGTCTGAGTAATACACTTATAAATCAGTTTCATTCTTTTCCATTCAAGAAATCGATTTTATGGCCATTAAATTTGCCTAAGAATTTTAAGATTCCGGTTCAAACCATGCGAGCTTTTTGTGTAGTTTGACAACCTCTCCTACAATGATCAGTGTAGGAGGAGTCAAGTTTGCAGCTGCGGCCAAATTAGGTAGTGTTTGTAGAGTTCCAGTCACAATTTTTTGTTTTTGTGTCGTGCCTTGCTGAATGATTGCCGTAGGTGTAGAGCTTGGCAAGCCGTGTACGATCAGTTGCTGGCATAACACGGGTAGTCCCAGCAATCCCATATAGATCACAATGGTTTGGTTAGGGCGTGCGAGGTGTTGCCAGTCAAGATCAATCGTATTATTTTTTAGATGACCGGTGACAAAAATACATGATTGCGCGTAATCTCGGTGTGTTAAGGGAATCCCGGAGTATGCTGCAACCCCCGATGCAGCCGTAATGCCTGGCACAACCTGAAAGGGAATATGATGCACAGCCAAAGTTTCAATTTCTTCACCACCGCGGCCAAAAATAAAAGGATCACCCCCTTTAAGTCGCAATACACGTTTACCTTCTTTCGCTAACCGCACCAGCAGTTGATTGATTGATTCTTGTTCCAGTGTATGGCAGTTACGCTCTTTGCCGGCATAGATGCGCGTGGCGTCGCGGCGCACCATGTCAAGAATTGCAGCCGAGACCAGACGGTCATAAACAACAACATCGGCTTGCTGCATCAGCCGCATGGCACGGAAAGTGAGTAAATCAGGATTGCCTGGTCCGGCACCGACTAAATAAACTTCCCCTTGCAGCGGCTCGTCTTTTGCCTGTTGCAGGCATTGCAGTAAATAATCTTGTGCGGTTTTGTCTTTTCCAGCCAACACCATTTCAGTGAATGGACCTTGCAAGATTTTTTCCCAGAAAACACGCCGTTTTTCCGAGTGTGTGAAATGTTGCTTGACGTGCTGACGAAATTTTCCCGCAATGGTTGCAATGCGTGCATAGGCAACGGGTATTATGGTTTCCAGTTGAGCACGTAGTAGTCTCGCCAGTACCGGGGATCGTCCGCCACTGGATACAGCGATTATAAGTGGTGAGCGGTCGACGATGGATGGCATAATAAAGGTACATAATTCAGGACTATCCACGACATTAACCGGAATTTCCCGTTGTCGTGCTGCTTCTGAAACTTGCTGGTTTATGGTTCGATCATTCGTCGCAGCAATAACGAGCACAATATTATGTAGATGTCCGGACTGAAAACATTCGGCGTTATGCCTGATCTTGTTGCTAGCAACGTACTTATTTAAAGCGCTATCCAGCTCGGGCGCAACTACTGATACTTGCGCGCCGGCTTGGAGTAACAGCATAACTTTGCGCGTAGCGACTTCACCGCCACCTACGACCAGGCAGGCTTTATCTTTGATATTTAAAAAAATTGGCAGAAAATCCATTGCGTTCGCGATTTATTCTTTTTACAAAGGATAAAGGAAATGCTGATCAATTCTAAGCCAAATAGAGGCTTTTGAGTTGATCAGCACTTCCTTGCGTGTGCTCTAGATTATTTATAAATTGGATTCCAGTTTAAGTACATCTTCCAGTTTTATGTCGATCCCGGTGCCTTTGAACACAGTACCTACTTTTTTCTTGTTAAAGTGTTCGAGATTGAGATCATATACTTCTTTGGAGAGCGGGAAATATTTGACCTCTGCTACTAGTTCTGTTGCATTCTGCATATAGAAATTAATAAACTCATGTACTTCTGTTTTCTCTGTTGACTTGGCATTTACGTAAATAAATATCGGGCGTGATAATGGTTTGTAGCTGTTATTTTCTACGGTTGTAGCAGAAGGGAGCACTCCGCCATTGCCACTATCAATTGCAACAGCATTAATTTTTTTACTGTTTTCGATGTAATAGGCAAAACCAAAGAATCCTAATGCATAGAGATCACTTGCAACACCTTGCACCAGAACGTTGTCATCTTCTGATGCGGTAAAATCGCCGCGGCTTGATTTAGCTTTGCCAACAATAGCCTCAGTAAAGTATTCAAAGGTGCCAGAATCCGCGCCTGGACCGTAGAGTTTGATTCTTTTATCTGGCCATGCTGGGTTTATTTGGTTCCAGCTGGTTATTTTTCCCTGTGCTGCAGGTTCCCAGATTTTTTGTAATTCTTCAACAGTGATGGTTTTGCTCCACGTATTTCTGGGATTAACAACCACAGTTAGGGCATCAAAAGCGATGGGCATTTCAATAAATTGTACCCCTTCTTTCTTACAGGCTTCCATTTCCAGTTCGGTAATTGGTCGGGATGCGTTTACGATATCGATTTCATTGCGGCAGAATTTTTTGAATCCACCACCTGTTCCAGAGATACCCACGGTGACACGAATTGCGCCACGTTTGGCTATTTGAAAATCTTCTGCAACGGCTTCAGTAATGGGAAAAACAGTACTTGAGCCATCAATTTTTACAATTGGCGTGGCGCTGGCCGTGCTTGCATAGAAAAATGCACCTAGTAAAGCTGTCGTCATAGGTGCTCTGAAGTTTAAAGAATTCAACATGTTTATACGTGCTCCAAATGAATAAAGTAAGGGGGTGAGCGTTTTGACAAAAACACACGACATCTTATTTCGGAATTGTTACAGGATTATGACAATTTTTATGTTTTGTGACCAGGCTTGGTTTTTTCGGATTCTGGAGCATGAGCGCAGATTTCGCATAGTATCGAGGTGTATCAGCATGGTTCGCGAGAAAGTAATCGCTCACTCTTTGCTGGCAATTTGAACGACCTCAGCGATGCGTTCAGTCCAGTAATTAACTTTTTGTTTGAATTTACTCTCGACCATTACACGAATAAGAGCCTCCGTTCCAGAGGCCCGGATGAGCAGGCGCCCGTTGCCGTTTAGATCAGCTTCGGCTTCTTTACGTACAGTATTGACTGCTTTATTGGTGTTGAAATTAAATGAATTGGAGATTCTTACATTGATCAGGCGCTGCATGTATAGTGATACGCCGCGCATAAATTCTGCCAACGTTTTATGAGTATCACGAAGGGCGTATAAAACTTGTAAAGCAGATATGATGCCATCACCAGTGGTGTGTTTGTCCATGCAAATAATATGTCCGGAATTTTCACCACCAAGCTGCCATCCTTTTTGTTGCAGCAATTCGAGTACATAGCGGTCACCGACATTGGTTCGGAGAAAAGGGATGTGTAATTTCTTAAACTGATCCTCAATTGCTAGATTTGTCATCAATGTGCCTACAACTCCTCCAGTGAGTTTTCTGTTCTGCTGACGATGTTTTGCGATAATATAAACCAATTGATCTCCATCGTAAGACCTGCCTTGCTTATCCACCACCATGACGCGATCACCATCACCATCCAGTGCAATGCCTAAATCGGCATGATGTTGTTTAACAGCTTTTTGCAGTGTGGCGGCATGAGTAGTGCCGCATTCAAGATTGATATTTATTCCGTCAGGTTGTACGCCTATGGTGACGACATCGGCACCTAATTCATGCATGACATGACCTGGCGATATGATACGCGGCTCCATGCGCACAGTCGATTACAATACGGAGCCCACGTAGATCAAGGTGATAAGGAAAAGTACTTTTGCAGAACTCGATACAGCGACCAGCCGCATCGTCAATTCGCTGAGCTTTGCCTAACTGTGCGGAAGGTTTGGTTGCAATCGGTGTATTTAATTCAGCCTCGATTTTGCGTTCCATTTCATCCGGCAGCTTGCTGCCGACTGTAGAGAAGAACTTTACACCATTATCTTCAAATAGATTATGTGAGGCTGAGATAACGATACCGGCCTGCAGTCGTAATGCGCGAATCAGATAAGCTACGGCTGGAGTCGGCATCGGTCCAGACAAAAGAACATCAACGCCAGCTGCACATAATCCAGCTTCTAAGGCGGATTCCAGCATACGCGAGTGTCTTTGCCAATCAGAACTGTCTGGCGCTTTCCTTCTGTTAGATGCCAGTCGGAAGCAGCTAGAACCTTTCCAGCCGAGTAACCTAAGTGCATAATGAAATCAGGTGTAATAGGAAATTTTCCTACGTGGCCCCGTATGCCATCTGTACCAAAATATTTTTTAGTCAATTTATGAAATTATTATTAGAAGATAAACAAAGCATTATTGGCAATTTGTTAATTAAATTTTATTTATCAATCATAATCCTGGAGTGCATTATGAATAGCAAGGGCTGCTTTACTTGCTTTGACATCATGCACACGCACAATTTTGGCGCCTTTAACAACAGCAAGCAGGGCTGCGGCAACACTTTCATGTAACCGCTGGTCTACATTATTTCCAGTAATCGCACCTAGCATGGATTTGCGGGATAGGCCTGCCAATACGGGGGTACCCAATGTAGTGAATTCATTGAGATGGTTAAGTAATGAAAGGTTATGTTGTGGTGTCTTACCAAACCCGAACCCAGGATCAATAACCAGCCGGCTTAGTGCAATACCTGCCGTGTTTGCCGCTTGGATTCGCTGTTGCAAATAATCTTTTACCTCGGAGACAATATCTATGTAGTACGGATTGGCTTGCATATTTTGCGGCGTGCCCTGCATATGCATCAAACAAATTTGTACATGTTTATGTGGTGCTACAGTTTCCAATGCTCCTGTGTTGCGCAATGCATTAACGTCGTTAATCATCGAAGCTCCCGCCTCGATTGCATGTTTCATCACCTCAGGTTTGGAAGTGTCAATGGAGATGGGGATAGCGGTATCAACGAGTGCCTCCAGTACGGGTATAACGCGGCTTAATTCTTCATCAGCACTGACATGTTGACTCCCAGGGCGCGTTGATTCTCCACCGATATCAAGAATATCGGCACCCTCGTCAATGAGGCTTCTTGCATGCGCAATGGCTTGTTGTGTTGACAGAAAAAAACCGCCATCCGAAAAGGAATCAGGGGTTACGTTAATAATCCCCATTATCAGAGGGCGATTGAATGAGGCGATAAAGTTGTGTGGAAATGAAGGCACAGTAAATAATAAACTAGCAAGTAAAAACGGGATACGATTTTATAAAATCGTATCCCGTTAATTAAGTTATCAATGATTAATCAGTTTCTTTTGCAACTTCTTGTGGTGCTGATGATTCACTTTGTTCTTCAGTTTCTTCCGTTGCAGATTCATCGTCCGCAGTTGAAGATATAATTTGCGGTGGTTTTGGTGGACGTGGTGGACGACCTTCCATGATATCCTTAATCTGGTCGCTATCGATCGTTTCCCATTCCAGTAGAGCCTTGGTCATGGCCTCAATTTTGTCTTTATTTGATTCAATTAGTTTGCGTGCAATCGCATATTGCTCATCGACTATGCGACGAACTTCCGCGTCAACTTTTTGCATGGTTGCCTCACTCATATTTTTATGAGTAGTTACTGAGCGACCAAGAAAAACTTCGCCTTCATTCTCACCATATACCATTGGGCCAAGTTCGTCAGACATCCCCCATTGGGTTACCATTTGTCGCGCTAGATCTGTTGCGCGCTCAAAATCATTAGATGCCCCCGTGGTCATTTGCTTCATAAAAACTTCTTCGGCAATGCGTCCACCAAACATCACTGCAATCCTCTGTAAAATTTCTTCACGTTCCATACTAAAGCGATCTTCGGTTGGCAGTTGCATGGTTACACCCAAAGCACGGCCTCGTGGAATGATTGTTACTTTATGCACCGGATCAGTTTTTGGCAGTAATTGAGCTACAACAGCATGCCCTGATTCATGATAAGCAGTATTTCTACGCTCATGCTCAGGCATCACCATCGAGCGTCGCTCTGCACCCATGAATATTTTGTCTTTAGCACGCTCAAAATCATCCATGTCTACTAAGCGTTTGTTACTTCGAGCCGCGAATAGCGCTGCTTCGTTGACCAAGTTGGCCAGATCGGCACCTGACATGCCTGGTGTGCCACGTGCAAGAATATCTGCTTTTACATCTGGGGATAGTGGTACTTTGCGCATATGAACATGTAGAATTTGCTCGCGTCCGCGTATATCAGGCAATGGCACCGTTACTTGACGATCAAAACGTCCAGGACGCAACAAAGCTGGATCCAGCACATCGGGACGATTGGTTGCAGCAATTACAATTACACCCATAGCCCCTTCAAAACCATCCATTTCTACCAGTAGCTGATTAAGTGTTTGCTCACGCTCATCGTTCCCGCCACCCAAACCAGCACCACGTTGGCGACCTACTGCATCAATTTCATCGATAAAAATGATGCAGGGCGCATGCTTCTTGGCTTGTTCAAACATATCGCGAACCCTGGATGCACCCACGCCGACAAACATTTCGACGAAATCTGAACCAGAAATGCTAAAGAACGGTACCTGGGCCTCTCCAGCAATAGCCCGAGCCAGTAACGTTTTTCCCGTTCCTGGGCTACCTACCATCAAAACACCGCGTGGGATACGTCCGCCCAGTTTCTGGAATTTTGTAGGTTCGCGCAGAAATTCAACCAGTTCAGAAACTTCTTCTTTAGCTTCTTCGCAACCGGCTACATCATTAAAAGTTACTGTGTTGGTTGATTTGTCGAGCATGCGTGCTTTACTCTTGCCGAATGAGAACGCACCACCATTACGCCCGCCACCCTGCATTTGGCGCATGAAAAATATCCATACACCGATCAACAGAAGCATTGGGAACCATGAAATGAAAATACTCATCAGCATGGATGGTTCTTCTTCCGGTTTAGCTTCAACAATAACGCCAGCTTTCAATAAATCGCTCACCATCCAGGGATCGGATGGTGCGTATGTTGTAAAGCGTCGACCATCAGACTTTGTACCTCTGAGTGTACGTCCTTCGATAACCACTTTGGCGATCCTGCCTTGATTCAATTCGGATATGAATTGAGAGTATTCCATGGGTACTTGCGTTGGTTGACGAACGCTGAATTGATTAAATACAGTCATCAACACTAGTGCAATTACCAGCCAAATGGCCATATTTTTAATTAAGTTATTCAAGATAGCTCCTTGGTTTGCACCTAAAAATCATCGATTAGTCATTCTAACTCGATTTTGTTTACTATAACAGAATAGTTCGTTTTTAATAAATGTGCTATCAAACTCTTATCCTACTACAAACTTTTACTGTGATCACTGAGGGGATCCCTTCATTTCTGATCAGCTTCAGTAATTACTTTTTTCCTAATCCCAACAAATATAGTTCATTACTGCGATCGCGCGATGCTTTGGGTTTTCGTATCATCACGTTTTTGAATCCAGCGCGCATATCGAAAAGGAATTGATCAAAATCTCTGCCCTGGAAAACTTTGACTAGAAAATTTCCGCCATAGTTCAGTTGTTCCATTGAGAATGCTAATGCCAACTCTGCTAAATACATGCTTTTAGCCTGGTCGCTGATAATAATTCCACTCATATTGGGTGACATATCTGAAATGACAAGATCGGGCTGATGATCTCTCAAATATTTCTTTAATTCAATTACGGCGTATTCCTCTCTAAAATCACTTTGAATAAATTCTACACCGGGTAAAGGTGCCATCTCAAGAATATCTACCGCAATAACTTTGCCACTGTGCCCTATTTTATGGCTGGCTACTTGTGACCAACTGCCAGGGGCTGAGCCTAAATCAACCACAGTCAATCCTGGTTTTAGGATGCGATCTCTTTCAGTAATTTCAAGCAACTTATACGCAGCACGTGAACGATACCCCTCTTTTTTTGCTTGTTTGACAAAAAAATCGTTGACATGCTCCTTCATCCAGGCTTTACTGGTTTTAGCTCGTTTCATCAAGTAGAATAATACGTTTGAAGAGAATTTATGTTAACACTAACTATTGCTCACCGGCGTGAATTAAAAGCACAAGCGCATACATTGAATCCGGTTGTGATGATTGGAAAATCTGGATTATCCGCTAGTGTTATGGAAGAATTAAATCGTGGGCTTTCAAGCCATGAATTGATTAAGGTTAAAGTACAGATAGATGATCGGATTGCCAGAAATGAGCTGTTTGAGGAGATATGCCAGCTGTTAAATGCTGCACCTGTACAGCATATTGGTAAAATTTTTGTTATTTATCGACCTAAACCAGAAGAAACAGGCAAACACGAAGGGTATCCGTCGAAAAAAAAGACAAGTACACCTTTTCGCACTAAACGGAGCTTTCAGAACTCAGTTTAGCTTCATATTTAGATATACTTGACGTCCAATATTTCGTATTCTCGAATACCGCTAGGTGCGTGAACTTCTGCAATATCTCCTGCATGCTTACCAATGAGTGCGCGTGAAATGGGAGAGCTAATGGATATTTTTCCATCCTTAATGTTAGCTTCATCATCCCCTACGATTTGATAAGTGACAACTTCGCTACTTTGCAAATCTTCCAATTCAACCGTGGCACCAAAAACACAAGCGCCATCTGCATTGATGAGCGCTGGATTGATGATTTGCGCACTAGAGAGTTTGCTTTCCAGGTCGGCGATACGTCCTTCAATAAATCCTTGTTTTTCCTTGGCGGCATCATATTCGGCATTTTCTGAAAGATCACCATGAGCACGTGCTTCAGCAATTGCAGTAATGACGGAAGGACGATGAATCGTTTTCAGCTCATGCAATTCTTTGCGTAATGCTTCAGCTCCAGCCACGGTTAACGGAATAGTGCTCATTGTGATTTTTTGCCTTTCATTTTCATCCTGTTTCTAAAAATAGAATCCAATTTCATCTATGTTTTGAGTTGTATATGTAATTTCTGCAGATTATAAACCTGCAATTCACGTTTATTGGTTATGCCCATACAGGCAGCACGTGCACCGGCTAACGTTGTATAGTAAGTCACTTTCGCTTGGAGCGCAGCATGGCGAATTGAATAGGAGTCTCGTATTGCACTACGTTGATTTTTCACGGTGTTAATGATCAGACTGATCTCACCATTTTTAATCATGTCAACAATATGCGGCCGACCTTCAGCAACCTTGTTAATAATAATAACCTCTATTCCGGCTTCTGTAATCGCAGCAGCAGTGCCCCGTGTAGCATAAAGGGTAAAACCAAGTCCTGCAAGGCTGCGTGCGATTTCAACTGCATGCAATTTATCTGATCGCCGCACACTAATGAAAATTTTTCCGAAAGTAGGTAAGCGAACATCGGTTGCTAACTGGGACTTAACAAAAGCTTCTGCAAAAGTGAATCCCATGCCCATCACTTCCCCGGTAGATTTCATTTCCGGCCCTAATATCGTATCAACACCGGGGAGTTTTATAAAGGGAAAAACAGCCTCTTTGACCGAATAGTATTCAGGAATTACTTCTTCAGTAATGCCTTGCTCAATTAAAGAGCTTCCCGTCATGCAACGTGCCGAGATTTTGGCTAGTTGAAGGCCGGTTGCTTTGGAAATGAAAGGTACAGTGCGTGAGGCTCTGGGATTGACTTCAAGTACAAAAACCGTATCGTCTTGAATCGCAAATTGTACATTCATCAGTCCGATGACATTCAGTGCGCGCGCCATTTTGGCAGTTTGCCGACGCAATTCATCCAGTATCTCAGGCTGTAAGTTAAAGGTAGGCAGCGAGCATGCGGAATCTCCGGAATGTACGCCCGCCTGCTCAATATGTTCCATGATGCCACCGATCAGAACGGTTTCTCCATCGCAAATGGCATCGACATCGACTTCGGTGGCGTGAGTGAGAAAATGATCCAACAATACCGGGGAGTCATTGGAAACTTTGACGGCTTCACGCATGTAGCGTTCCAGGTCGGCTCTCTCGTGCACGATTTCCATAGCGCGTCCGCCCAATACATAGCTGGGTCGTACCACCAGCGGGTAGCCAATTTCCTCGGCGGCGATCAGCGCCGCTTCGGGATTACGTACGGTGCGATTGGGTGGTTGTATTAAACCTAATTGCTGCAGCATTTTTTGGAAGCGCTCGCGATCTTCGGCGCAATCAATCATATCTGGACTAGTGCCAATAATCGGTACCCCACTGGCTTCCAGATCACGCGCGAGTTTAAGAGGGGTTTGCCCGCCGTATTGTACAATCACGCCATCTGGTTTTTCTACAGCGACGACCTCAAGCACATCTTCCAATGTCAGTGGCTCAAAATATAATCGATCGGATGTGTCATAATCGGTTGAGACGGTTTCCGGATTACAGTTGATCATAATGGTTTCAAAACCGTCTTCCCGTAACGCTAAGGCGGCGTGAACGCAACAATAATCAAATTCAATTCCTTGACCAATACGATTAGGGCCACCACCCAAGACCATAATTTTCTTTTTATCCGTGGGGGAGGACTCGCATTCGTCCTCGTAGGTCGAATACATATAGGCTGTGCTGGTAGTGAATTCGGCTGCACAGGTGTCAACGCGTTTGTAGACAGGGCGTAAGTTAAAGTGATGCCGTTGCATACGAACTGCGGTTTGATCGGTGCTGAGTAGTTTTGCCAAACGCCGGTCGGAGAAACCACTGCGTTTCAGCTTGCGCAATGCTTTTTTATCCAGTGCTTCCAGCTTGATCTTCGTCAACGTTTGTTCTTGTTTGATCAAGTCCTCGATTTGTGCCAGGAACCACATATCGATACGCGTCAACTGATGAATTTCATCCAGTGAAAAATCGCAACGGAAAGCATCGGCGACATACCAAATCCGCTCCGGGCCAGGGTTGGCAAGCTCAGTTCGGATGGTTTCCAGGTTATCGGTTTTTTCATCTAGCCCATCAACGCCGGTTTCCAGTCCGCGTAAGGCTTTTTGCAAGGATTCCTGGAACGTGCGTCCTATCGCCATAACTTCGCCGACGGATTTCATTTGAGTCGTTAAGCGATCATTGGTTTGCGGGAATTTTTCAAAAGCAAAACGCGGAACTTTGGTGACGACATAGTCAATTGCCGGCTCAAACGAAGCAGGGATAATGCCGCCAGTAATATCATTTCCTAATTCGTTCAAGGTGTAACCAACTGCGAGCTTAGCCGCGATTTTTGCAATTGGAAAACCGGTCGCTTTAGAAGCAAGAGCGGAAGAACGCGAAACACGTGGATTCATCTCAATCACCAGCATGCGACCATCGTCAGGATTGATGGCAAATTGCACATTGGAGCCACCGGTTTCGACACCAATTTCACGCAATACCGCAATCGATGCATTGCGCATCAATTGATATTCTTTATCCGTCAGTGTTTGTGCGGGTGCTACTGTAATCGAGTCGCCGGTATGCACACCCATGGGATCGATGTTCTCGATTGAGCAGACAATAATGCAATTGTCGTTTTTATCCCGTACGACTTCCATTTCAAACTCTTTCCAACCGATTACGGATTCTTCGATCAATAATTCCTTGGTGGGGGAAGTTTTCAATCCACGCTCGCAGATGTCCAGAAATTCTTCGCGATTGTAGGCAATGCCGCCACCGCTGCCGCCCATGGTAAAGGAAGGGCGGATAATCACCGGATAGCCCAACATAGCCTGGACTTGCAATGCTTCTTCCATACTATGCGCTACTGCAGATCGAGCGGAATCCAAGCCGATGCGCGTCATGGCTTGCTTGAATTTTTCTCGATCCTCCGCCATATCGATGGCTTCACGCGAAGCACCGATCAGTTCTACACCATATTTTTCTAATGCGCCGTGTTTGACAAGATCCAGTGCGCAATTCAGCGCAGTTTGACCACCCATGGTGGGTAACAAAGCCTGTGGCCGCTCAATTGCAATGATTTTTTCGATCATTCCCCAAGTAATCGGCTCGATATAGGTTGCGTCGGCCATTTCAGGATCAGTCATGATGGTGGCCGGATTGGAGTTAACCAGAATGATGCGGTAACCTTCTTCTCGCAAAGCCTTGCAGGCTTGTACGCCGGAATAATCAAACTCACAGGCTTGACCGATAATGATGGGGCCGGCGCCGATGATGAGTATGGATTGAATGTCGGTACGTTTAGGCATACTTTCTAACGTGGTGTCACGCAGTAGTTATCGGGAGTTATTTTTATGACGCTGCATCATGGTGATGAATTTATCGAACAGGTAATCAGCCTCATGCGGACCTGGACTGGCTTCCGGATGTCCTTGAAAACAAAATGCCGGCTTGTCGGTTAATTCGAAGCCTTGCAGGCTGCCATCGAACAGCGATACATGCGTGATGCGCGCCGTGGCTGGCAATGTGTCGGCATCGACTGCAAATCCATGATTTTGACTGGTAATAATGACTTTCCCGCTGGCTACATCTTGCACCGGATGATTCGCACCATGATGACCAAATTTCATTTTTACGGTGCATGCGCCGGTCGCTAACCCCAATAATTGATGGCCCAGGCAGATGCCGAATATCGGGATATTGCTTTGCAGCAGTGACTGTGTTGCAGAAATGGCGTAATCGCAGGGCTCTGGATCGCCAGGACCGTTAGAAAGAAATATGCCATCCGGCTGCGTTGCCAGGATGTCATCGGCAGATGTTTGTGCCGGAAAGACCGTCACCTTACAACCACGTTGCGCCAGTTTGCGCAAAATTGTACGTTTGATGCCAAAATCAAAAGCTGCGACGTGAAATTTGAAATTTCCTGGAGTCCGAAAACCGGACTCCAATGACCATTCACCTTCCGTCCAGGAATACGATTGACGGCAACTGACTACTTTGGCGAGATCCATTCCAGCCAATCCGGGAAATCCTCTTGCAGTTTGTAATGCTTTTTCCTCATCTACATCTCCTGCCATGATGCAGCCGGATTGCACACCTTTTTCCCGCAAAATGCGCGTCAGTTTGCGGGTATCGATTTCAGCAATCGCGACGACCTTCTGTTCCTGGAGAAACTCAGGCAAAGTATGGGTTCTGCGGAAATTACTTGCCATCAACGGAAGATCGCGGATTACTAAACCCGCCGCATGAACTTTGTTGATATTGCCGGATTCGAAATCTTCTGAATTGATTCCCGTGTTGCCGATATGGGGGTATGTTAATGTAATAATTTGCCGACAATAAGACGGGTCGGTCAATATTTCCTGATAACCGGTCATCGCGGTATTGAAGGCAACCTCTCCTGTTTTAATGCCATCAACGCCAATAGACACGCCACGAAAAATTGTTCCATCGGCGAGTGCGAGGATGGCGTGCGGTCGTTGTGACACAAAAAACTCCTTGGAAACTGACAAGATATGGAAAACAGAACCAAGACTGCTTCGTTTGAATGCCCTGGTTATTGAAGACGAAATTATACGTGAAAAAGGTTTATTTTTCTATTGGTACTGTCAAGTTAACTATCAAGAAAAATTGAAACGAAAAATCCTTTCTCATTGAGAATTTATTGGAATATGAGGCGTGAGCATTGATTCCAGTCCATCGGCTACAACCAGCATTCGAACGCTTGTTTCAATCTATTGTAAGTGCGGCATTTTGTTCGACTTAATTCCGCGCAATTATTGATAGATAAGTGCTTAATCCTCTAGTGTTATAGGGGTTATAAATCCGACCGGCTTGATCGCAAGAACCGAACAATTGATCTGATTAAGAATTGTTTCAGCCGTATTGCCCATAATGAATCCGGGGATACCCGTGCGGGCCACAGTGCCCATAACAATCAGATCGGTTTCAATTTGTTTTGCTAGTATCGGGATTTCTTTACGTGCCATGCCTTTTATTAAATGTATCTGAGGCTTGAGATAATCCATTGCACCTTGCCCCAAGCTATTCGCTACGTCATGTATCAATATATCGAGATTTTTCTTATGTTGTACTCGTACTTGTTCTACATAGATTGCAATCTCATCATCTGACGCACTCGTGAATGAGGTGCGTCCACGAATAAGGCTTTCACCAGCAGCTTCCCAAGCATGCACAATATGCAACGCTGCAAACTCTGATAGTGCCAAGGAGCCGGCTATTTCGAGAATCATTTGGTTTAACATATTCCTGGTTCCTAGCTCAACTGGCGGGCAGTTATCATCTACATCCACAGCTGCCAGAATGCGCCGACAGGACATCGGAGTTTTGGGTTTAATCATCCAGATGGGGCATGGGCACTTGCGTAACAGATGCATATCGTTACTGTTGAATATGTGACCTAACCAGTCTTGAGTTTCAGTAGTCTTAACTACAAGATCATACTTATAGCGTAGTACCTCGCGAACGATTTCTAAAAATGGTATACCTTGAAGTACTTTAGTTTGAATTTTAATTCTTTTGCGATAAGTTTTTACTAAGGATTCAATTTCTTGCTCATGCATACGCGCGACCATTGTCTGCAAGTCTGTAGCGATTATTTCATTCTTCGATATTTCAGTATCACCTACATTACCCTCAATCACGCTTATGACAGCCAAATCGGTCTGATTATTCTCAGCCAACGTTACGGCACTTTCCAAAGCGGGCTTGCAATTTTCTTTGGGTTCAACCACGCACAAAATTTTCTTAAAGCTTTTCATCTTATTTACCTTGATTACCGAGATTCAGATGTTCATCGAAGATTTGCATTGCGCATTATTCGAATAATTAACCGCACAACTCCTCACGAAGTGGTCGCTAACTAACAGTTTCTTCTTTATTGAACTTACTGCGATTTTACTCAAGTTGTGTGCTCAATAAGACGATCAGCAGCTTCACGTGCAGCATCCGAAAATGGTACTAGCACAAGATTTGCGCCAGCCTGTTCCAGTCCGGCAACTTCATCGAGATGATGAGCGGTAACGGCTATCCGGCCTGTATAACCCAGGTTCTTCAGTGTATGGATAAGCACCAGACTGACGTGGTGATCGCGTGCGGTGCTGACTATCCATTGAGTGCTCACAAGGGGCAGCGATGCAATAAACTCAGGATCTTCAGCATCGCCATAAAGTACGGAAAGTTCAGTCGGATCACGTGCACGAACGAGTTCTGGATTGTAGTCGACGCTCAGTACCCGGTAGCCACGTTCACGTAGCGCTTGTGCAATCCCGGTTCCGTAGCGCCCCAAACCAAAAAGAATTGTCTGTGGAATGTTGTCTGTAATTGTTTCATTGTGTTTGTTTTCTCTATAAGGTTGACGGCGTTCGAATATTTTCAGCCAAGGTGCAAGCCATTCATACAATGGATGGGAATATAGGATCATATAGGTGTGAAACACTGATCGTAATAATCCCTACCAGCGTGATTAGTCCCACGGTTGCAGTGTCGATATGACCGAGGTTTAGCAGGCCGTTGAAAAACCCGGCACTTTCAGTCTGAATTCTCGTTTTTAAAAAGCTGCGAGCATTTCGGTTATCTTCCAGATCTGTTTTTTTATCCGGAATGTTCATTCTTTGTGC
>NZ_JALHQJ010000042.1 GCF_022842015.1 Nitrosomonas sp.
TTTGAGCTAATGGATGCTGAGATATTAGCCGATCGCTTTCGTGACGATAGCGCCACCTTCGATCAGTCCTCTGGTAAGCTCAATCTTACCTTTGTCAATATTACCGATGCCAACGGTCAAATATTCACCTATTTTGTTAAGCTACAGCAAGTACCTGAGCAGTCAAACCTGACATTCGAACTCAAACAATTTGAACTGCTTAATTGAAAACAGGTTGCTGCGATGTATGAATAATCCACCAATTTCCTTGACACATCTGCTACAGGTCAGGTAAGTTCCGTCCTCACATTTTAGGTGCTTTCAAGTGCTTTTCTTGAAGGTTAAACGGGAAGCTGGTGCGCTCTGAATAACTTCGAGCAATGCCAGCACTGCCCCCGCAACGGTAAATGAGTAAACCATCTGCTTTATGCCACTGTGCCACAACACGGGAAGGCGCAGATGTGGAATTTATTCCGCTCATGAGTCCGGAGACCGGCCTAAAGTAAACATACTACGGTGTTGCGGAGGGCAATCAGTGGCATTACGATTAGCTTCCCTACAAGCTGTTCTGTTTGTCCATTTTCCGATTCTTCTCTGCATTCCTTTATTTTTAAATTTGACAACGCGCGGGTGTGCGCGAAGGAATCAGATCATGCAAAAATATCGCTTTCCGGCACTGATCGCGCTATGGTTGGGTATCACCACATCAATATTCGCAGCCAATGCGGATCACCAGGAGAAGCCAGTTATTGTCACGGCAACACGCACAGCGCAGACTGCCGATGCTGCGCTAGCTTCGGTAACGGTAATTACCCGCAAGGACATTGAGCGTCAACAAGCACGCTCAATTCAGGACTTATTTCGTGGTGTGCCAGGTGTTAATGTAGTCAATCAGGGCGGGGCCGGTAAAGCAACCTTTGTTCAAATGCGGGGTACCGAGTCGGATCATGTTCTAGTGATGATCGACAACATCAAGGTTGGATCCGCCACGTCTGGCACGACTGCGTTTGAAAACATTCCGATTGAACAGATTGATCGCATTGAAATTGTACGCGGCCCGCGCTCCAGTCTTTATGGTTCAGAGGCAATCGGTGGTGTCATTCATATTTTTACACGCAAAGGTGATGGTACCGGATTGAAGCAAAATTTTGGTTTTGGCGGCGGCAGCTTCGGCACACTGGAAGGCTCCACAGGTTTGTCGTATGGCGGCAAGCAAGGCTGGTTTAATATGACTGCCAGCGGTATCGGTACCCAAGGTTTTAATGCCTGTACCGGCTCTAGCAGTGCTGGCTGCTTTATTAATGAACCTCAGCCCGATCGGGATGGCTATCGCAATGTCGCCGGCTCTGCGCGCGCGGGATATCGCTTTCAGAACGGATTGGAGATAGACGGCAGTTTTATGCAATCTGCCGGAAAATCTCAGTTTGATGGTAGCTTCACCAACAAGACCGTTTTAATGCAGCAGGTTTTAGGTGGAACAGCGCGATACTCCCCGCTGGATTTCTGGCGCATTAATTTGATTGGTGGCCGCAGCCGGGAGGATTCAGATAATTTTCTTGGCACTGTTTTTCAAGATCGGTTTAATACCATACGTGATACGATTTCCGTATTGAATGATTTTACCGTGAACCCTAATCAATTATTGACCATCGGCATGGATTATCAGAAAGACCATGTTAGAAGCACTCAGGATTTTACCGTACATTCGCGTAACAACTGGGGTGTTTTTGCGCAACATCAGGCCACTATTGCCAAGCATGATTTTCAGCTGTCGCTGCGGCATGATGATAATCAGCAATATGGTAGTCGAGTGACAGGCGGAGCTGGCTGGGGCTACCCGCTTACGGAAAACACCCGGTTACTCTTTAATTTCGGCAGCGCCTTTAAAGCTCCAACGTTTAATGAGTTGTATTATCCTTTCTCCAGTAACCCTAATCTGCGCCCGGAGGATTCACGCAGCTATGAGTTTGGCATTCGTGGCAAAACTGATTTGGGCAATTGGTCGTTGAATCTGTTTGAAACCCATATTAAACATCTGATTGCATTTGATGCCGAAACTTTTGCACCTGTCAATGTTGACAAAGCGCGTATCCGTGGATTTGAAGGTATATTCAGCACACAGATCAAAGGCTGGCAATTCAATACCAACCTGACACTCCTGAATCCAGAAGATCGTTCGTCCATTAATCCAGAAAATCCTTTGTCCGGGTTAAATCGCGGTAATACATTGCCTCGACGCGCCGAACAATCATTCCGGCTTGATACCGATCGTCAATTCGGCCAGTACGCGGTAGGTGCGATGCTATTGGTCGAAGGGCAGCGCTATGATAATCTAGCCAATACCCGCAAATTGGACAGCTATGTTAAATTTGACCTTCGCGCTGAATATATCTTTAATAGACATTGGCGTTTGCAGGGGCGTATTGAAAACTTATTTAATGAACGCTATGAAACAGCAGCATTCTATAATCAACCCGGGCGAAATTTCTTTGCCATGGTACGTTATCAACCCTAATTTAGGAGTCAATTATGTTGACTTTATCTACTCGCAGCCAGATAGTAATTGGAATAATGCTGGTAGCTTTGATGATTCTCACACGGAGCCATCATTTTGCCTCGACACATAATATGGCTGATGCATCTTGGGCCATTTTCTTTCTTGCGGGCGTGTATCTGCCTTCCACATGGCCATTATTAGGCTTTTTTGCATTAAGTTGGTGGTTGGACTTTGCTGCGACTAACTGGGGAGGTGTGAGTGATTTTTGCTTGACTCCGGCCTATATTTTTCTGCTACCCGCGTACGCTTCCTTATGGTTGACTGGTCGCTGGTACACCCAACGATATCAGTTCGCACCGAGCACTCTAATGCCACTTTCTATCAGCGTCATCGTCGGTTTAATCTTATGCGGGTTATTCTCTAGTGGTGGTTTTTACTTCTTTTCCGGCCGCATTACAGAAACGAACCTCAATGAATTCGGCGACCAACTGATCAAATACTTCCCGCTCTATATCGAGACATTCGTATTTTATCTGGGTATCGCTGTCGTAATTCACACGCTATTTGCATTGATCTCTCAGCAATTCAGTCCAAGCAACACCACAGAGTGACAACATGGTTGAGCCTGACCGAGTAGAGCGTTACCGTACGCGCATGCAACGTAAAAAAGCAATTATTGATGAGGCAATAGCGCGTGCAGATCGTGAAAAAGGCTTACTGCTGATTCTCACAGGTAGCGGCAAAGGCAAATCCAGTTCAGCCTTTGGCATGCTCGCACGAGCACTTGGACATGGTATGCGGGTAGGCGTGGCGCAATTTATCAAAGGCCGCTCGGATACAGGCGAAGAAGCATTCTTCAGCAAACAAAATAATGTCATCTGGCATGTATTGGGTGAGGGCTTCACTTGGGACACGCAGAGCCTTGAGAGAGACACCGAAACCGCGCAACGTGGCTGGATAATCGTGCAGAAAATGCTGTGCGATCCATCAATAAATTTGATCGTGCTTGACGAATTGACATATCCGCTTAAATTTGGCTGGTTGGATATTACCTCCGTATTAAACGACTTGAAAAATCGCCCGAGCATGCAACATGTTGTTATTACCGGACGCGGCGCACCTGACGCGCTATGTGAAATAGCAGATACGGTCACTGAAATGGCCGACATTAAACATGCTTTTCGTGCCGGTATCCAGGCACAGAAAGGTATCGATCTATAACACTATGAATACGCAAATACTGAAATAGCAAAAGATATTGCCGGAACGGAAAAAACGCTCTATCACGCGTCTGACTTTCCGCACACCGTCAACATAGCTAAGAGACACAGACTTAAAGTAAGTCTCTAGTCAATGAATTATTTGCTGAGTGTATTAATAAACTCTAAAACTTCTTGTACATGCCCGGGTACTTTAACCTCGCGCCATTCTTTTCTCAAAACACCTTGTGTGTCAATTACAAAAGTACTTCGCTCAATGCCACGAACTTGCTTGCCGTACATATTCTTCATTTTCATTACACCAAACAAATCACACACTTTCTCGTCTGCATCACTTAGTAATTCAAATGGAAACTTCATTTTAGCTTTAAAGCCCTCATGCGACTTGATACTGTCGCGAGATACACCAACGATAATACAATTCATCTCTGTAAACAGATGCCAATTATCGCGAAAGTCTTGCCCCTCGATTGTGCATCCCGGCGTGTCATCTTTTGGATAAAAATAGATAATTACATTTTTACCAGTACAATTGGCCAACGAAAATTCTTTATCGCCAGTCGAAGGTAATGTGAAATCCTCTACCGCAAGATTAATTTCCAGCATTTTTATGGTATTTGTTTATCGATCACTATTTCAACATCATTGCTGCCCAGCTTAATCGGTTTGCTAAACCCTTGTAGATCACCACTCGAAGGAACAGCTTGCCCAGATTTAGAAATTCTTGCCTCAATAACAATTTCTGGAAAACTGGACATTTTCATTGTAGGCATCATTGCCATATCGTCTGTCAATGTAAAGGCCGCTGGAAGATCACTTGCTTTCAAGCGTAGTATCGCTAAAGGCATCTTAGGTCCATTACTCGCTCGCGCATAAATAAATAGAGTATCGTTAGGTGCCGCTTTCGTAACCAATTCAGGTTTAATATTTACCTGTCCAGAAACTGAAAGCGCAATTGTTTCTGTTGTATCAACCACAGTATTATTAACTGACTGAATATCTGTTTGCGCCACTGATTCATTCATCACAATTGACTGTTCCGAAGTGCCCTCTTTCCCACCTGAAGACAATAGTTTGGCTTCAGCAATGCTATCCTTGACAGATTTTGCCAGTGGAGAATCAGGAGGTATAGTCTCCAGTAATTTTTCCCAATGTGCCGAGGCTTCATTGTATTTCTCTTGCTCAAATTCCGCATGACCTGCAAGTGCTAATGCTGGCGGAAATTCTGGATCAATCCTAAGCGCCTCATAAAGCAGTTCGGTCGGTTTTCCAGCCAGAGTTCCTTGATTCTTAAGTCCCAACACACGTGCATAGTCACTCAAAATCTGTGGATTATTAGGCACCAATTCCGCCAGTTTTGCGTACGTATTACTCGCTTCCGTATAGCGTTCCATTGCTGTGTAGGTACGACCCAGCATTACCCAACCTTCGATATCCTCTGGATTATTACTCAGTCTAGCAATTAGGGTTTCCAGCGCGGCCGAGAAATCATGACCTGCAAGATCTTCGCCTCCTCCGCCACGATTCATTTGTGTTGCACTGGCAAGCTGTTCCTGCGGCAACAATCCGCGAGTATCACCGATGTTTAAATACAGAAAAACTGCGCCTAGTGGTAACATCAGCGCAATCACCGTTGAAAGTGCAATATTATAAATTTTTTTATTCTTCTGAATAACTACTTCTTCATGTTCAGTAACATCCTGCAACATACGTTGCTGCAACTCCTGCTTGCTCTTGTCATATTGTTCTTGACTTAATATATCGTTTTCCAAGTCTTTATCGAGCTCAACGAGCTGATCACGATAAACCGTAATGTTAACCGCATCATGCTCCAAGTTTTTAAGCTGAGTGTCTTTATTCCGTAATAGCGTTGGAATAATAAATAACAATGCTGTAACAATGAAAATTCCAGAAATAATCCAAAAAGCCGTCATACGTTCTTACCTTTTTTATCCTCATTCAGTAACGCTTCCGCTTCTTTAAGCTGTTCTTGCGAAAGCGATACATCTTCTATTTGTAAACGTCGACGCTTCAAATAAACAATCAACGAACCCAATCCGATCGCAAACAAAATAGCCGGGCCAAACCATAACAGGATTGTCGTCGGCTTCATAGGGGGATTATAAAGAACGAAATCCCCATATCGATCAACTAGAAACTGCACAATCTCTTTATCCGTTTTGTTGTCCTTTATTTGCTCACGAATTTCACGACGAATATCATTAGAAAATTCCGCTCTGGAGTCTGCAATGGATTCGTTCTGACAAACCAAGCAGCGTAAGTCTACGGTCAATGCCAGCATTCTTTTTTCAATATCTGGATCTTCAGCGACAGGTATAGCTTCTTTTGCCCATGTGCTAAGTGGAAAAACTGAGAACAGTACAAAAACAAAAATAGTAACTTTTACTACATCACTGAATTGACGCATCATGAAGAATGGACCCTTACATTTAATTTACAAGCTCTTATGCTTGCTTTTGTAATTCTTTAATTAGAGGAAGAATTGTTTTTTCTAGTGAATCTACTGTCACCGGCCCAATTTGCTTATGCCTGATAATTCCTTGCTTATCGATTACATAAGTTTCCGGAACACCATAAACACCATAATTAATTCCAACCTTTCCATCAGTATCTACAATACTTATAGCATAAGGATCGCCATAGCGTTTTAACCATTGCAATGCTGTATTACGTTCATCTTTATAATTAAGACCGTAAATTGGAATAATTCCCGAATTAGCCAATTGCACCAACAAAGGATGCTCGTCTCGACACGCAACACACCAAGACGCCCACACATTAAGCATCCAGACCTTGCCGAGATTATCCTCTGAAGACATTATTTTATCGGGCTCATGCAGTTGGTTGAGCTGAAATTTTGGTGCCGGTTTATCTATCAGCGGTGAAGGCACTTGCCGAGGATTTAATGTCAAACCAACTAGCAAAAAAACTGCTAACACCATGAAAATAGCTAAGGGCATCAAATACCGCATCATACTTTAGTTGTCTCCGTAGCCAACTCAACTTTAGTTGTTGCAGATGCAACTGCTGCAGGAGTACCTTCCGCTTGCCTTTCTGATTCAGCAACGTTCACCGCTGAAGATTCCTTTTTGGTAATCTTCAGGCGATAACGACGATCGGTGATTGAAGTAATACCACCCATCGCCATCAATATACACCCAAACCATATCCAATCGACAAACGGCTTATGATAAGCACGAACCACCCACGCACCATTCGATAGAGGCTCACCCAGAGCAACATAAAGATCACGAAAAAAACCTGTATCGATCGCCGCCTCAGTCATTGCCATACCCGAAGCATTATAGGTGCGCTTCTCTGGATATAAATTGCGAACAAACTGATCATCTTTGAAAACAGAGATATCCCCTTTGATTGCTTTATAGTTTGGGCCAATGACATCACTGGTGCCATTAAACTGAAAAACATAACCACCAACCGTCACTTTACTACCAATTTCCATACGAACATCTTTTTCAGTTTCATAACTGTTTACTAACGTTACGCCAATAATAAATATCGCCACTCCAATGTGTGCGCAATGCATTCCGTAATAACTTCTTGATTGCTTAGATAGTTTGGTCAATAAATTGCCCTCACCAGAGTTATTCAGGCGATGTTTTAAATTAACAAATGCGCAAACAATAATCCAGAATGCTAACAATAAGCCAAAACTCACCATTGGCTTCCATTCGCCCATAAAAAACGGTGTAATCAGCGCAGAAACCACACTAATCCCAAACGCCCAGCGTAACCGAATAGCCAACGCAGGCAAACTCATCTGCTTCCAACGTGAAATAGGCCCAATACCAATCAAGAAAATCGCTGGTGTCATGATAGGTACAAAAACTGCCTCAAAGAATGGAGGGCCTACCGATAGCTTACCCAAACCAAGAGCGTCGATAATCAATGGGTAAAGCGTTCCCAGCAACACGCTTGCCGCTGCAACTAGTAACAATATATTGTTGGCCAACAGCATTGATTCGCGTGAGAGTATATCAAATTTACCTCCTAAGCCTACTTTTGGCGCACGCCATGCAAACAATAACAAAGCACAACTAATCACAATCACAAGAAAAGCAAGAATAAATACACCACGCGCAGGGTCGGTTGCAAATGCATGAACAGAAGTTAAAACTCCCGAACGCACTAAAAATGTTCCCAGCAAACTCAGCGCAAATGTACTAATTGCCAATAAGACTGTCCAACTTTTGAAACTACCCCGTTTTTCAGTAACCGCCAGTGAATGAACTAAAGCCGTACCGACCAACCACGGCAGGAACGACGCGTTCTCCACTGGATCCCAAAACCACCAACCACCCCAACCTAATTCATAATACGCCCACCAGCTACCGAGCATAATCCCAATCGTTAGAAACACCCAGGCAATAATCGTCCACGGTCGTGACCAGCGTGCCCACGTCGCATCCAGCTTTCCACTCAATAATGCAGCGATAGCAAAAGCAAAAGCTACAGAAAATCCCACATACCCCATATAGAGCATAGGTGGATGCACTACCATACCAAAATCTTGCAACAGAGGATTCAAATCGCTTCCTTCCGCTGCAGCGGGTAATAGACGATCAAAGGGATTTGAGGTAAACAACATGAATACCAAAAAACCAATACTAACAAGGCCTAAAACTCCAATGACTCTTGCAACAACATCATCTGGTAACTGCTTGCTAAAAACACTGACCGCAACAGACCAACTGGCAAGCATCAAAACCCATAGTAATAAAGAGCCTTCATGAGATCCCCACGTTGCTGCCAACCGATATTGAAATGGCAATTCGGTGTTCGAATTATTAGCTACGTTCAAAACAGAGAAATCACTACTGACAAAGGAATATGCCAAACAAAAGAATGCAATCAACACAAAGACAAATTGTCCCTGAACTACTGGTTTTGCCAATGCTATCCAAGAAGGAATGCCACGCGCCGCACCAATAATAGGTAACGTTCCTTGTAAAGTGGCTAAGAGGAGAGCAAGTATTAAAGAAAAATTACCAATTTCTGGAATCATGATTATATTTATATAAAAATTAAAAATTACTCAGGATTAAAAATTGAACTTCTCAGAGAAGATTAACTTATCTGAGAAAACTTTTATTGCACCAGAGATGCTTTTTGTGCTTTAGCAGCCCTCTCTAGGGCTTCGGCAGCTTCAGGCGGCATATAGTTTTCATCGTGCTTGGCAAGAACTTCATCAGCCAAAAAAATACCTGCATCGGATATTTTTCCTTGTGCGACAACACCTTTACCTTCCCGAAATAGGTCAGGCAAAATACCTGTATATACAACAGGTATTGTTTCTGCTGTATCTGTCACAGCAAAATGCACTGTAGTCGACCCATCATCACGTTTAACACTGCCTTCTGCGACCAACCCACCAATGCGAAAACTTTTACCAATTGGCGCTTCATTTGCAATCACTTGAGATGGGCTGAAGAAAAACACCAAATTACTTTGAAAAGCATTCAATACCAAAATTGCTGCGACTCCTAATGCAGTAACTCCAGAGACTATCATTGCAAGCTTCTTATGACGTGGTTTCATTTTTTGTCTCATTATTATCTAAGTCTTCGATGTGACTATATTGTTTTTCTAAAGTTCGTCGACGATTTGAAATTAACAGGATTTCACCTGCTATACATATGAAAGTTACAACATATGATCCCCAAACATAGAGTCCATATCCTCCCATTGAGAAAAACTCTGACCAGCTTGACCAAATCACTATATAGCTCCTTTCTTATGCAGTTCTGCTACCCAGGCTGTATGGCTTTCTCGCTCAAGAATGATAACGCGTGTACGCTTTAATATTACTGCGATGGAGTACATCCAGCTAGCTAACACCATAATTAGCATACCGGTCAACATGGTCGTCGCCATCGCTGGGGCTTGATTAAGGCTTACCGATGCACCTTGATGTAAGGTATTCCACCATTGCACTGAAAAATAAATAATCGGTATATTAATAACGCCGACCAATGCAATGATTGCGCCCGCTTTATCAGCACGTCGCGGATCGTCAATTGCTGCTTGTAAGGACATAAAGCCAATATAAAGAAAAAACAAGATTAACTCAGAAGTCAATCGCGCATCCCATACCCACCACGTTCCCCACATAGGTTTGCCCCATAACGCACCAGTCCATAGCGCAATAAAAGTAAACATGGCTCCTGTTGGCGCAATTGCAGTTGCAAACATAGAGGACAATCTTGTATTAAAAGCCAATCCGATACCCGCCCAAAATGCCATCACGACATATAGAAACATTGACATCCATGCCGCAGGTACGTGTATGAAAATAATTCGATAAGCTTCACCTTGCTGAAAATCGGTTGGCGCAACAAAAAAACCGACATAAAGCCCTACTACCAATAATATTACCGAAATAAAAACAAATACCGGAACCATTTTTCCCGCCAATAAATAAAAGCTAGCAGGAGAAGAATACTTGAACCAATTAATCGCCATATTTAATATTAAAATTCTTCATGTTAATTTCCATCCCTCAGCTATCCCCAATTTGGGCAGTCAGTAATTTTATACCAAAAAATCAGAAATTATATAAAAGGTGTAATAAATTACCCTCAATTGATCTCGAGATATTGAAACAAACTCAAAAACAATCTCTCAGTTATTCTAAAGAAACTCGCAAGGACAAAGCAGCAGCCCAAGGCGCAAATACAATCGATACTAATAGAAATGCACCAATCAATGATAAATGCGCATCAAACGCGACCCCTGCCATATTGGCCTCAACCGCGCCAGCACCAAAAATCAGCACAGGAATATAAAGCGGTAACACCAATAGCGAAACGAGCACCCCACCTCCTCGTAATCCTAAGGTCAAGGCCGCACCGATTGCTCCAATCAAGCTTAAAACCGGCGTCCCTAATAATAAAGCCGCTGTTAAAACAAGTAACGCATCGGTTGGTAAATCGTACTGAATACCCAATACTGGTGCCATTAAAACCAGTGGCACCCCAGTTACCAACCAATGTGCAAACGCCTTACCAAGCACTAACAGCGATAGTGATTGAGGTGATAACAGCATCTGTTCCAATGTGCCATCAACATAATCATTTGAAAACATTCTTCCCAGCGATAACATCGAAGCCAATAAAGCTGCGACCCACACTACACCGGGCGCCATCGTACGCAACATATTCATTTCGGGCCCAACACTTAGAGGAAATAGGCTTACTACGATGATGAAAAAAAACAACGTAGTCAACACATCTGATTGACGCCTCATTGCCAATAATAAATCGCGTTTAATTATCCACATAAACATATTAAGCCAAATGCAACTGCATTATTGATGTTGCTGTCACCTCAATTTCCTGATGTGTTGTCATCACAATCACGCCACCTCTTTGCAAATGCTGCTCCAGTAACTTTTGAATCAATTTAACAGCCATGACATCTAGCGCGACTAATGGCTCATCGAGGATCCATAATGTGGTACTACAGACCAGTAATCGCGCTAAAGCAACGCGACGACGCTGTCCTTGCGATAAAACCTTAACGGGTAAAGCTTCCCTTCCTCTCAGCCCCATATGCTTCAGCGCATCACTGGCCTGACTCATACTAATTTCTGAACCTGCCAACGCACTTGAGATGCGTAAATTCTCAATAACCGTTAAATCATCTTTGGTACCACTCAAATGACCAATATAGGTTACTGCAGCAAAATAATCTCCACTTAGCGATCGGATAGAAGTACCACGCCAGAGAATTTCACCAGCAGCAGGATTTGACAACCCACATAGCATACGCAATAAGCTGGTCTTGCCACTGCCGTTAGGACCACGAACTTGCAGCAAACTACCAGCTTCGAGAGAAAAATTGATGTCTTTGAATAGTTCGCGATCACCGCGAATACAGGCAAGATTAATCCCTTGCAACATTGTTTGAACCTTTCGGTAACATAAACGTAAAATTATAGCGCATCGAGGTTCAGTCCGCTTACTCAAAAGAATCTATGTAACTTCCAATATGCTTGGTTCTAGCAGAGCTGTAGCTTTCAATTCAAAATTTATTTCTTAAGATTCTACGTATGTTTTGGATAAGATCGAGTCTATTTATAACTTAGGGCGTTCACTATTTATGCAATCTATGTACAAATTTCCTGTAAATCCTGTTTCACCCTTTAGGAAATTAAAAGATGGCTTGCAAAGTCTAACTGCATATCAGTAAACTTTAAATCACGTGAAAAAAAATGTGAAGGCTTCGAAAAAAAACTCTAATACACCACAGCATAGCAATTCACTAAACAATCATAATCTTTATAGTATAAAACTTATAATTTTACGTCCATATAGCTAGTGTAAGGAGCCAGCCATGATAGAGAAACATGATTTACACCACGAATTTCCTGAGTATTACGATCGCATTCATGAATTAAAAACTCATGATAGTCACTTCGCCCGCCTGTTTGACGAATACCATGATATCAATCGCGAAATTCTCAGAATCGAAGAAGGTGTCGAAAACACCGCTGACGAGTATCTGGAAGAATTGAAAAAGAAGCGTTTATTACATAAGGATAAACTCTACGGCATGATTACCAATAATTAATGTAATACACGGCATTAATTTTTAAGAACTATGGCTTTGTATAGGTCTCTAGCAATCAACCATATGTCGGAGCAAAAGATGAAAGCAGTTTATTTTGACGCAGGTGGTTCAGCGGATAGTTTGTGTTTTGGAGATATTGCACTATCATCAAGTCATTGCGATGAAAATCAAGTCTTAGTTCGCATCAAAGCAATTGGTATCAACCCAATCGACTGCAAAATTCGCACAACTCCCGAGCGATTTCCGGTCACTTTTCCAGTGATACCCGGATGCGATGGGGCCGGTATTGTTGAAGCCGCAGGAATGCGAGTGAATAAATTCAGACCCGGCGATGAAGTCTATTTTTCACAACCCGGCTTTAACAATCGCCAAGGCACTTATGCCGAATACGTGCATGTCGACGCCAATTTACTTGCATTTAAACCGCGTTCACTATCCTTCGAGCAGGCCGCTGCTGCACCGTTGGTTTTTATTACCGCATGGGAAGCATTGCATGATCGTGCACGCATCACTCAAAATCAAACTATATTAATTCATGCCGGTGCCGGTGGCGTTGGTCATGCCGCTATTCAATTAGCCAAGTTGGCCGGAGCCCGCGTCATCACCACAGTAAGCACTGAAGAAAAAGTAAATTTTGCAAAACGCCTAGGTGCAGACCTGATCATCAATTACCGTACGCAGGACATAGTTGCAGAGGTACTGCGCTGGACAAACGATAATGGCGTGGATATTGTGCTTGATACCGTAGGGCCGAAAATACTACAAAGCTGTTTTCGTTGCGTCAAACCCTACGGTGATGTCGTAACCATTCTGCAATCCGCGCCGGATACTGACTGGGGAGAGGCTCGTTTGCGCAATATCCGCTTCAGTCTTGAATTAATGTTGACACCAGTTTTGCTCGAACTGGAAGATGCGAAACGTCATCAAGGCGAAATACTGCAACAATGCGCGACATTGTTTGATGCCCATAAATTACAGGTGGAAATTGCGCGTACTTTTACGCTGGCAGATGCTGCTGCAGCACAGCGCTTTCTTGAACAAAACCAATTCATTGGAAAACTCATACTGACAGTTAACTCGTAGAATAAATGAAGTTTCTCTAAAAATATGGACAAGCAATGAAACGTGAAATCATGCAAAAGTGGAGCAATGGGATACGCAAAGAACGACAATAACTCTCACAGATTCCAGTCCACCATTAACCGCTCTGGTTTTGGAATTCCGCTCACCACTGGAGATATTTGCCCTTCTCAACGGGCCTTTGTCCGCGCAAAGATCTCAGTATAATTTGCAGTCCCTTTTTTCGAGTTATTGCCTTATTTGTCATATAGTTTCTTCAATTACCCACAATTTCTGTGGATAACTTTGTGAACAACTCTTTGTTTGACTGGCTAACCCGAATATTTCTAAGGATTTTTCTTGGACTGATTAATAAGTTAACATTATTATTATGGAACATTTATCATATGGTTACGAAATATTCCTCAGCTTGACATTAAGTCATTTCTAGTAGCTACTGTAGCTTTCCAGAATTGTGGACGATTTAGAATGTCAAGAAATATTTTCATATGCTAAAGTGGATATCCCTAGCAAAAACTGACAAAACAACCACCGCCTAAAACTGGTGGCTTTAACTTTATGATAAGCAATAATAGTTAACTTTCTACTCGGCTACAATTACAATCCAGACTGTGCATTATGCGCTTCAGCATCCAAAAATTCCTGCAAATAAGGTAATACCAATGATGGTTCTTCTTCTTGAACAGCATGGCCGACATCGCTAAGGACAATCAGTTTTGAGTTGGGCAAATTCTCATGTAGACGCTCACCAATTGCCAGTGGCACAATTTCGTCGTTACTGCTCCATATGATTAACGTAGGGAGGGTCAAACTAGCATAGTTTTCTGAGAATTGCTGTAAATCTTCTGGCAGCATCTGCCGCACGCTGGCAAGCGTTGCGTATTTTGCATTGGGCTTGCTGAGATTTTTGGCATAGTGGTCGATGGCACTTTGCGGAATCATAGCATCGTTAAAATACACTTTCTTCAACAGGCTTTTCACCTGGATAGAATTTGGAATAGCGTAAATCACTAGTGGCCCCAATACTGGAGTAGCCAATATTTTCACGAACCCTGGCAATTCTTGTGGGTAGGCAATGCTGTCTATTAACACCAGACTGCGCTGTAGATTCGGATGCGATGAGACTAAAAATATCGATGTGGCCAGTGCTACCCCGCCACCATAAGAATGACCGATAATATGAAAATTCTTCAGGTCGTTTTCGAGGATAAAATTCCTTACCAATCTTGCCTGCTCATAAACAGAGTAAGCGTTATCACGCGGTTTGGGCGATTCGCCAAAACCTTTCAGATCAATAGTAATTACTCGGTATTTCTGCGCCAAGGGTTCAATAATATGTCGCCAGCTATAACTACTAGCGCCGAAACCGTGAATTAGAAGCACCGGATCGCCTTCGCCGTAGCTTTTAGACGTCAGTTGCAGTTCACTAATCGTCCCTGAATTACGATATTGTGACCAACCCGGAATATCTTTGTCCATGACTGCACAGCCACCAAGACCGAGATTTGCAGACAAAAAGGCAAAAACGAAAACTCTGATTGGAGAATCCCTCATCAATTAAAAGACCGGATAAGAATGACCATATCAAATATACCGCCAGCAGCAAAAGAAATTGCTCCGAAAATAGGAAGTACCGCAATAACCCGGCAGGCTATTTTTAAATGCTCAGCTTCTGCAGTATTTTCAATCTTCATGTGGCGCGGGATAGATAGGATTACATAACTAATCAAGACAAGAAAGATGATATTTCCAATGGTAAGGGGCAGAAGATTGGTAAAATAGATTTCTATCGGCCCCAGTGTTTTCTCGGCGCAGTATCCACACTCATCAATCAGCTCAAATATCAAGTCACGCCGTGCATTAATGGTTTGAAAAAAACTCAGTGTCGTGTTCACAGCTCCCCATAAAGCTGCCAGCAAAACAATTGGAAGTCCCAGTCTATCCATCATTGCTCCTTTTCAACCAAAAGGCTCAGGAAGTGCAAGTAAATCTAAAAGCAACCATACATAGAGATTATCACGGCGATGTTTAAAAAGAAATTCGATTTCTTTTAAATACAGGCCAGAGATTAAGCAAAAAACTGCGCGACGAGCATACATTCGAGTATCCTACGGGGTTATTCCATAATCAGTTACAAATTATGACGCAATACCAACTCTTTGCTACCACGCCGAAAGCGATGGAAGGCATTCTCGCTAACGAAATCAGTGCTCTCGGTGGGCAAGATATACATCAGAAATTAGCTGGCGTGTCTTTTCAGGGTGATTTGACTCTGGCCTATCAAGCCTGTTTGTGGCTGCGTACTGCCAACCGAGTTTTGTTATTGCTCAGCAGTTTCGAGGTTAAATCCCAACAGGATCTTTATGATGGTGTCCAACGTATCGACTGGTCCGAGCATTTGGGTACTAATGACAGTTTAGCGGTATCATTTAGCAGCAAAAATAATCCGGCAATCGATAACACTCACTTTGGTGCCCTTAGGGTAAAAGATGCTATCGTCGATCAAATGCGTGCCAAGTTTGATAGTCGACCTAATGTCGATACCGAATATCCCAGCATTCGCGTCAATGTCTATCTGCATAACGAAATTGCACAGTTGAGTTTGGATTTATCCGGGGAAAGCTCTCATAAACGTGGATATCGTGACATCAATATTGCAGCGCCACTCAAGGAAAATCTTGCAGCTGCGATTTTGCTACGAGCAGGTTGGCCGGAAATCGCCCGGCAAGGCTATTCACTACTCGATCCAATGTGCGGTTCTGGTACGCTATTGATAGAAGGTGCGCTGATCGCAAGTGATATCGCGCCGGGTTTGCAGCGCGATTATTACGGCTTCCTGGGTTGGAAGCAGCACGATACTGCACTGTGGCAAAACATTTTGAAAGAAGCGCAGCAGCGCCGTGAGGTGGGTCTAGTCAAATTGCCGGTGATCGTTGGTTTTGATCAGGATCGCGATAGCGTCAATGCCGCATTGCAGCATATTGAAAACGCAGGATTGTCAGGCAAGATTCACATCGAGAAGCGTGATATCGCGGATGCATCTGCGGCGATAAGTTGGCCAAAAGGATTGATTGCCTGCAATCCGCCGTATGGCGAACGTCTCGGTGATGAAGAACAAACCGGAATGTTATACCGCGAGTTTGGAGAGGTATTGAAGCAACATTTTACCGGCTGGCAAGCAGCAATCATTATCGGCAATCCAGAGCTTGGTTTCAGATTGGGAATACGCTCGCACAAACCGATCACGCTATTCAATGGTGCGCTGGAGTGTAAGTTGCTGCGATTCACCATCGAGGAAAAATCTTTCTTTGAACCTAAAACCAAATCTCAGCAGGAACGCATTGAATTCATCAACCGCCGTGCCCAGGCCGGGCAATCCGACAGCCAGGCGGAAATGTTCGCAAACCGCCTGCGCAAGAATCTAAAAAAACTGGCCAAATGGGTCAAGCAGAATCAAGTACATTGCTACCGACTGTACGATGCCGATCTACCGGAATACGCGGTGGCCGTGGATGTTTACCAAGGCGAACTAACCTGGGTCAACGTCCAGGAATATGAATCTCCCAAAACGATTGACCCCATCAAGGCTAATCAGCGACTGGCCGGAGTGATGGCAGAAATACCCAAGGCGTTGAAAATTCCTTCCGAACAAGTATTTTTAAAAATACGCCGAATACAGAAAAACACCGATCAATATCAAAAACAGGGCGATTCCCGTCACTTTCATGTCGTGCAAGAAGGCAGTTGCAAATTCTGGGTGAATTTTGAGGATTATCTAGATACCGGACTGTTTCTCGATCATCGTCCAATGCGTTTGCTGATTCAGCAGCAAGCCAAGGGTAAACGTTTCTTAAACTTATTCGCATATACTGGCAGCGCCACAGTGCATGCAGCGATCGGCGGTGCGGAATCGAGCATCACGGTGGATATGTCTAATACCTATCTGGATTGGGCTAGGCGAAATTTTCACCTCAATGACATCAGCGATGACAAACACCAGCTGATTCGAGCTAATTGCACGGACTGGTTGGCACAACAGGCTCAAGCAAAGCACAAGCTGCTATTTGATCTTATCTTTCTCGATCCTCCCACTTTTTCCAATTCCAAGAAAATGGATGAAATCTTCGATATCCAGAAAGACCACATATCGCTGATCCGCAATTCCGTAGCCTTACTGGCACCAGGCGGAACATTGTATTTCTCGACCAACTTCCGTCGTTTTAAATTAGACAAGGAGATATTAAGCGATTTGATCATTGAAGATATCAGCGCAGCGATGATCCCCGAGGATTTTGCGCGCGACGCCAAGATACATTATTGCTGGAGAATTTCTCGCTAAACATTCAACATACATTTGAAATCAGTTGAATTTCCTCAGAACGAAGTACTTCAGCATGAAAGCCAAGAGTTGATTAGGCAATCTCTAAGTAGTCGCCTCTGAAAAAGTATCGAGCAACAATTATTTCATGGGCGACTAAATACGGATATTGGCAAGTATTTTCAGCATTATCTTGTCGCTTTGCAATATCCTGTATCTCTTTATATTTTTTTAGTTAACGCCATACGCTAGCGCGAAATTCATAAATATTCTATTGGCCTCCGGTATTTCTGCTGCCATAAAACATCGAAGTAATACTCTTACAAGTAAAAATACTCCTACATATGCCAGGACATATTCAGTACAGTACAACTACAAAATTAAGGCAGCCTGTCACTTATCGCCTGAGAACTATAAGAATATTATTCGACTGTCAAAGCGTAGGGGCGAATGAATAACCCCGCAGCAAGCTACGGGGTATCAACAGAGATATAATTTCAATTGTTCGCTGCAAGCAGCGGGGAATTAGACCCAGTAGAGATTAAAAATAGCAAATTGAAGAGCATTATTATATATGGACCATAGAACGATGCGATTTGTCATAAACAAAGTTCGGGACACAGAAATTTTAATCAATCAATTAATCTTATAAATGGCCGCATCTACAATCAATCGGGCAAACATAGTTTCCTTACGTGCATACTTACTCGCCAGATGTGATGTGAGTAAAAATAGACCACAAGAAAATTATCATCGGGTATTGGTCGTCCAAAGAGTTTTTATACATTAACTTCCGGATCCTGAGACACTACCGACTAAATCTAAAACCACAAGGTTATGATCTTTGTAAGATTAGCAGTATTAAGCGGACATACAATTTGAGGGTTTTGCAAAGGCCTCATTTTTATAATTACAGTTATGAATATTGAATATCTACAATGAATGCTACTAGCAGCGATTAGGATTGCAGCATTTTATAATATATAATTTAATAATATTCCAACAGAAAGCTAAGAAATTTTTAGAGTTGTCAAACAAACAATCAATAAGACAGCATTCACAATAACCCTTAGTAAATAATGAGATCTGGCATTTTAGATAATCGCTCAAATTTGACGACAAAAAGCGCATTAATAATTTAAAGTTAGCTAAATGTCTTAAGCGTTATCGCCCATCATCAAGCAAATGCATCCAGAAATAACGCATATTACTATTTTTAACTAGAGGTACTAGAGAATGAAAATTAGTTTTTTTCAGCGTGAAGTAACATTTTTCACCTTTTTCATATTACTTTGTGTCATCAGCAATAACCTTCACGCCCATAATCCACACGATATGGTATATGGATTAGGCATTTCCCCTAATTTTGCCAATGATAATACGGTCTTCTTGGCCACCGATGGAGAATTGACCTCAGATCAATATACCAACATTCTGCGATCCACCGATGGCGGCACGACTTGGACCAGACTTCCAAATGGGTTGGACAATGTCTATTCAGAGATTGGTGTTCGTGTTTCACCAAACTATAGTAGTGATCATACAGTTTTTGCCACAACTAAGGGAGACGGTATCTATCGCTCACTAGATCAGGGAAATACTTGGGAGATTTTTAATACTGGTCTTTTCAATCTGAGAGTCAATAAATTAACTATTGCAAAGTTGGGAAATAATAATTATGTGCTTTTTTTGAGTACATTGAACGGCCAACTTTACCGGCGTTCCAAAACAGATGCGGCTTGGACCAGAGTGCAAAATGTATCTGCGGGCATAAAGCTGGTCGCAGTATCACCCAGTTTCACGACTGACCTGACAGCAATTTCAGTGAATAAGAGTGGAGGTCTGCTAAAATCCACCGACGGGGGTTTCACCTGGAGCGGCATCGGAAATGTTAGCGGCTCAACCGTTCACGATATAGCAATTTCGGGAGGGAATCCTAAAGAGATCTTTCTAGCCACTAGCAATGGGATTTTTTATAGTAATGACACAGGTATAACATTTAACAACAAACCAGCCAATTTACCATTGGAACCCATCAATAATGTATCACTCTCGCCGAACTATTTAATTGATCGCACAGTTTTCTGTACCAGCTTAACAAAGGCTGTATACAAATCAACCAATGGCGGCAACAGCTGGGCGCTTCATGCGTCTGGAGCAGTAGTTACCGGACAAACAAGTTCATTAAAAGAATTCAATGAGTTGCAGGTATCTAACACATTTTCGACAGATCAAACAGTTTTTCTCTCTGCGTATGATGGGTTCTTCATCTCGAAAGACGGCGGCATTACATGGACCCAGAAACAAACTCGAAAAAATCTACTCACCGCCTTGGCTTTGTCACCGAATTTCATCAATGATCAAAGCATGATTGCAACAACATACTTCGGTGGAGGCTTATACCTCTCTTCCGATCGTGGCACGACATGGACTATAGATAGGACCGGTTGGCCAGTCCCTAGCAGGATAGATCTTCCAATGAGTGCTTTCGATGTCAATTTCGTTAAGAATCAATCAGGCCCACCAACGGCTGTCGCTTCGCGAAATACTACGCATATTGGATTTTCCAGCGACTTCGGACAAAACTGGACTGTAAAAGCTATTCCAAAAATACCTGAAATATCACCATTTTCTGTCTATATTAATTCATTTGTTTTGTCACCCACGTATGAAAGCGACCGAGAAATCTATGTTGGCACAAGGTCACACGGCGTTCTACAAACACTTGATGGCGGAACCAGTTGGCGTTGGCTGCGAGGCGTCCCCACCACATCGCATATTGTAGGCTTAGCTATCTCCCCTAACTATGCAAATGACCGGACTGCTTTTGCTGCAACTCGCTCTGGGCAAATTTGGCGTACAACTAACGGCGGTAACAGTTGGTTACAATCACAAAGATTCGATTCGATCACACTGCGCGGTCTACCGGGTCAACAGCACTTGTCAATTGCTGTATCTCCTCAATTCGACACGGATAAATTAGTCTTTGTCGGTACAAGCAATGGTTTATATCGCTCAAAAAATGGAGGCAATTGGTGGGCTACGATGACTCAAAACGACATAGGTCCGGGCACCGCCATCCAGCAAGTTGAGTTTTCTCCTAACTTTGCTAATGACGGATTTATCTTTGTCATTGTTCATGGAAAGGGTTTGTATCGGATTACCCTCAACAATAAAGGACATATAATATCATCGGATAATATAGGTGCTGCACTGCTGCAACAAAATATTCAATTTACAGAATTTCGCTTATCTCCTAATTTTGCGATTGATGCCACCATTATAGGTATTGCACGAGCAAGCGCTTATATTTCAACCGATGGTGGCTTGACTTGGGAACTTGCAGGCAAAGTTGAATGGTAATGTGGTAACCTTAGAGAAAATATCCAACAGGTAAAATAAAGAACCCCGCTGCGAGCGGCGGGGAATATAACCCGAAGAAATTAAAGAAAAATACCGCCACGCTGATTGAATACGAATACTTTAATTTATTGTAGCAGTAACCTAATCTGATAACCACCTGATTTGACCAAGTGGTTTTTTGACCAAATCGAAACCACTACATCTAGTTTTTATCGACGTAGTGATCAATCGATATGTAGTTTTCTGCAACTCAGGCAACCTAATCCTGGGCGGTGCTGCACGTTATGGTATCGTCATCTGAAATCCCTTTTTCCGGCAACTCAAACCAAAAAGCACTTCCAATACCTAGTTCACTGTCTACACCAACGTATCCCCCCATCATTTCAACGATTCGGCGCGTAAGCGACAATCCTATCCCTGTACCTTCAATGGTGCTAGCTGCAGCATCAAGACGATTAAAGGGTTGAAATAATTCCGTCAATTTATTGGCAGCAATACCGATCCCAGAATCGGCAACAATTATTTTTATGTAACCTGGACGGACAGATTCTCTGAGTTCGATATGCACCTTACCGCCTTTGCGGTTGTATTTGATCGCGTTGTTAATAAAATTAAGGACGACTTGTTTGAGTCGAATACGATCAGTATATAAAACCTTATCCACCATGCCGCTATGTGTCAATTTAATATCTTGCCTATCTGCTTGTATTTTCACTAAACTGATACACTCCTCAATAACAAGACAAACTTCAACCCACTCCAGTCGAAAATCAATACGCCCTGACTCAATTTTCGCCAAATCAAGCACTTCATCAATCAACGCTAGTAAATGAATACCTGCAGTCCTGATTTCTTTGGTGTATTTGAGACGCCGGTCATCAAGCCCCCCCAGCTCAAGTAATCGACTAAAACCAAGAATTGCGTTCATAGGCGTACGCAACTCATGACTCATGCTAGAAAGAAACACAGATTTAGCCTTGTTTGCTCGTTCAGCCTCATACCGGGCCGTAATAAGCTCCTGCTCTGCAGCTTTATGTTCACTAATATCTTCAACCATCGACCAGATTAATTTTCGGCCAGATCCATCGTGAATCATTACTCCATTCAATTGAACCGGATAGCAATTACCATCTTTACGAATAAACTCTTTTTTGTATGGGCCAAAAATTCCTGTTGTTTGCATATTCTCTAGCTGTTGAGTTTCCTGCATCATGTAGCCTTTAGGGGTAATGTCCCAATAGGTGAGATTTAACAACTCTTCCCGAGAATAACCAGTTGGAGCTAACAGAGACTCATTAATCTCGATAAATCTTCCAGTCTCGTATTCGTTCAATGCGATACCGACCGGCGACATCATGAACAGAGCCCTGAGCCGGGCTTCACTGTCTCGCTTATTTTGTTGAAACTTACCCATCAAAATAATTGGCAGCAAGATTAAAATGCCAATGAGTATCAAGCCAAAACGGAAAATAGCTCTGTCATTGCCTACAACAACCCATCCCTCTTTGGGCACAGCAGCCATCTGCCAGGAACCATTAGGCAAGGAAATATCTAGTAACACAGGATTCTGTTCAAATATCTGCTCATTACCGAAAAACACCTCACCCGCCTTACCCAATGCATCTTTGCCTCGGATCGAAATATTAATTTTTTCTGCAAGATCCAACAAACCACTTGTTTGATATAACTGATTCACATCGATAACGGCCGAAATCATGCCCCAAAAAACTCTCTTATTTCCTCCAGTATCATCAAAAAATACCGGAATCCGAGCAATAAAACCTTGTCCACCCTGGACCAAATCCACGGGTCCGGCAATAATAAGATTCCCGCTGTCACGTGCACGTAGCACCGATTCAAGCTGCTGAGGATGCTCCCTGAAATTAAGCCCTATCGCTGACTCATTGCCTTTTATCGGGTATAGGTAACGTATTACCATATCTGGCGCAGCACCAATATTGCGTAGCTCTGACTGATCATTAAACAAATACTGCGCTAGCTTGGCAAATTTTTCCGTTGACAAATCCGGCTCTGCAGAAATGGACGCTACCAAACCTTGTACCAATTGAGCATTGCTGGTGATTTTTCCTTCCAAATCTGCACGCAACAAACTCGATCGAGTAAATACCGAATCCCGTAGTTCACGGTCCATGTTCTGTGAATGTAGATAATCAGCATAAAATCCAGTCGCGATCAGGCAAGTACCCACAAGAATGGCAGGTAAAAAAACCAGCTGCCTTTTCTGAAAAAAGACTCGAACTCGAACCAAAGTATTTTTCATAAGCTAAAGCCTAAATAATTACTATTTTTACTTACTAGCAAAAGAAAGAGTGCATTGACGGATAACCGGAGATTTAATTTCGTCTTTTTGCGAACAAGCATCCACTGTTCCCCCCGTCAAACATCTGCGGCGTGCCGAAGATATTACGATATTGCATTGTAACTTTATTCATCGTTAAACCTGGAATTTCCGTCATGTCAGACTATCGATTCGGTTTTTATCGATCTTATTTTAAACAAAGAATTCTTGGAAAAGATAACCTTTTACATTTCTATTCATTCCTTTCTCATCACTTTTGCTTTCTATAATGATACCTATGGATTCTACCCAGCCACCTGAGATTCAACGTATCTCACACTAAGTTTCTGGATAATTTATTGTTCTGAGCATCTTATAAAACGCTCAGAACAATGTTGTGCATTCGTGTATTACTTTTACATCGATTGTGAACAATCAGGATAAATAAAACTGTATTAAAAGAAGTAGAAAATTCGTTAAAGGAGCATAGTATGGCTAATTATATAAATTTAAAACAATCCCTTGAGCATATTCACACACTGCCCGCCATGCCAGCTATTGCCAAAAAAATGCTTACGTTGGCATTGAATACTGACGAAGGTGAAGCTCAATTACTCAAGCTCATCGCTCAAGACCCACAGATTTCTGCACGCATTATCGGATTGTCAAATGCTTCTTTATTTGGTTCTCCGGGTATGATCTCTTCAATCAGCGATGCTGCTATGCGATTAGGATTAACACAAATTAAATCTGTCGCCATCGGCATAGCAACCGTTTCAGCATTCACTAAACCACCCGAAGGAGAATTAAAAGCAAGGGATCTATGGACTCACAGCATTACCATTGCTTCTGTAATGCGCACTATGGCTAAACATATGCCTGCAAGAATTCGCCCGATGGAGGATCAAATCTTTCTCGCAGGCCTTTTGCATGATATTGGTTATAACGTTCTAAACTTCATCGCCAAGGATCTCAGCGACACACTTCACGAAAGATTGAGAACCACCTCCGAAGCATCACTATTAGAAATAGAACATGAACTACTGGGCACAGATCATGGAGAGATCGGTGCTCAACTTGGAATCCATTGGGGATTACCTGCGGAAATTATTACTGTGATGCGCCATCATCACATACCAGACACAATGGGGCCGGATATAAATCAATCCTTAGCCAGGCTCGTCAACGTTGCAGAGAAAATGCTGCCTGACTTAGCAATGGTTGAACACTCTGCACAAGAAATTACCGAACAGGAATGGGTCAAGCTAGGCATTGACCCCAGAGAAGTGGATACAATTGCAGAAGAGGTTGAGGCTATTGCTAAGCAAGTCACGCAGCTTGCCAACGCGGCTTGATCCATCGTCTATCGCGTTAAACCAGTGTCAGTAAATATCTGGCCATAAAAGCTCATAACGTAAAAACTCGCGCGTAATGAATAAATTACCTCCGGCTTCTCTGGAAATGATTTATCTCAGTCAATTAATTTTACAAGTAAATCTGAAAGTTCATTCTCGAGTGCTCTGCATGTATCATCGCTACAATTGAGTAATTCAGCTAGCGCGCTTTGTAAGGAAACAGAAGATTCATTTGTTAATTTCTGTGCAATATTATAAACAAGATCTGGATCAAGTTGAGTATCGTACAGCTCTTTAAAGGGCAACCCTTGGGAAGTCGGCGTTTCTAAATATGTATAGTTTCTGAATCGAATTCCAGCTTTCTGGTCACGGCCTGTCTCGAGCAAAAAAGAATTTCTGCTAAATTCCGTTGCTCTTGTTGATGCCTCTATCAATGATCGAAATGATCGACCATCATGGTTACTCCCAGAGATCGAAACAGAAGCAAGACTTAATATCGTCGGAAAAAAATCGGTGTTGACAACCAGGTCGTTGCGAACAAAACCACGCTGAACGTTTGGTCCAGTAATTGCTAATGGAATACGATGGGATTGATCATACAAATCGGCCTTACCGACTTTGAACCGGTGCTCACCAAACCAGTATCCGTTATCAGACGTAAAGATGATATAGGTTTCTTTACCCTTGAGAGAGTTTTTTAGTTGATCAATTAATTTACCAATCATTTCATCTACAGACTGCAGAGTCCTTATTCGCGCACGAAAATTATTGTCAATCCACTCAATATCGTCGGGTAGCAGTAAGGGATTGTCGCGGACACCAAAGCTTTTATTCGACACATCTTCTTGATTGAATGATGCAAACCTTGGCGCTTTCATGCCATTAAATAGATTTTCGTGCCGCGAAGCGGGTATCGGCTGACGGGGTGATTCTGTTGATTCAGTTGATGCATGCGCAGCATATGGTGCAATCATCATAAAAAAAGGAGAACTGCTTGATAGCGCAGCATCAAGATGATTACTGGCATGCTTGGCTATAACATCTGTGCCATAATCTTCCGGAGCGTCGCCATAATTTTTAACTACTCCATTTTCGTTAAGTTTATAGTTAAAATACTTCGTGCTCACAAATGTGTACCAATAATTCCAGCCGGGTGGGATATAACTTTCCGGCTCTACCAGCGTAGTCGTACCGTATTCATTGAAATACTTGCCAAAGTATGCCGTACTATAACCGTCCGCTTGCAATTTTGTCGCAATTGTCTGTGACTCCGACCCGCTGTTATAGAACGCATCAAAGCCACCGGATGGTCGATTATTGGATCTTACGCCGTGATTCTTCGAATATCTTCCAGTCAGAATAGATGCGCGTGATGGACAGCAAGCAGCATATGATACAAACGCATTTGTAAAGCGGACTCCATTAACAGAAAAATACTCCTGCGTTCTTGGCATAAAACGAAAGTCATCAGGTGTCATATCATCTGTAAGAATAAATATAAAATTTGGTTTATCAGCCGCTAAAACTGGCATCCCAAGAAACAGTGCGGACAATACTAAGCTTATTGCTAAAAAGAATTTTCTCATGATTACATAATCCTTTAATAATGATTTACAGCCAACATTTACACCCGTTAAAATAAAATATTTAAACTGTTAACAACAAGCCATATAATTGGCACATTTGTCAGAATTCCCGTCAATCCTTCGCCCCCTCTCTTTGTCTCGTAGCATGAACATACCCCCCAATTCCACCCAAAATTACCCCTAACGGCGCCGCTATAAAGACACCAATCATCGGTCCTTGACTGGTATCTTTGGCAATAACCATTGGCCCTAAAAAGCTTACCGTAAAAAATAATCCACCAAGGATTAAAGCGCCACCAATGACAGCAATGAGAATATTCATTTTTCCGCCAGAAATCAGTTTCCAGGTAAACCAAGCCCCTAGAATCGCGCAGATCAATGAAAAAGTCGTGCTAAGCCAGACTGGAAGGCTGGTCGTGATTATGAGCATCGTGTTGACAAAAAACAGCACCGTTAAAAACATTAAAAGAGATACAATTGGTTTTAATATTTGAATCATAGTTTGATTACTTTCATCTATCAGATATAAAACGACGCAGCATTGTAAACTATCTCGCATCATAAAGCCTTGAGTTCATCGTGAGGTTTGATGCATAAGGCGGCATGTAAAATGAAGGCATCAGATCTAAAACGGCGTAAATTATTGCAGTATGGATTTATAAGCTTAGGAGCATTTTTCGGTAACACATTGCTACCTACTCCAGCTAAAGCTGCCGCTTTGTCATTATCGCTAACTACACGCGGCGAGCTTCTGCCCCCGGATCATAATGGCGTGCGTTTACCAGCAGGATTTACTTCCCGTATCGTGGCTCATTCAGGTCAGAAACTGTTTAACTATACTTGGCACGCGGCACCGGATGGCGGTGCCACGTTTGCTTCTCCGGATGGCGGCTGGATTTATGTTTCCAATTGCGAGCTGGAGGGCCAAGCTGGCGGCGTAGGGGCTTTAAAATTCAATGCACAAGGTGAGTTGGTTGATGCGTATTCGATTCTGAGTCAAACCAATCGTAATTGCGCGGGTGGACATACACCTTGGCAAACGTGGCTATCGTGCGAAGAAATCGATAAAGGAAAAGTATGGGAATGTGATCCATTTGGCCACAAACCGGCGCAAGCCAGAAACTCCCTAGGGCTATTCCGGCATGAAGCAGTGGCAGTGGATACCCGTAACAAACAATTGTATTTGACCGAAGACAAACCGGAAGGCCGGTTTTATCGCTACAGCGCACATTCATTCGATACTGCTGGCAATCCCAATCTGGATGATGGCATTCTGGAGGTTGCTGAGGTGATTGACGACATCACTGGCACAGTTCGCTGGCACGCGTTGACCGATCCCTCAGCGACCACTGTACCGACACGCAAACAAGTTCCCGGCAGCACCGCGTTCAATGGCGGTGAAGGCATCTGGTATCATCATGGTTTCGTCTATTTTGCAACCAAAGGGGATGATTGTGTGTGGGTTTTTGACGTACAGCAACAGCGTCTCGGCATTCTCTATAGTGCAGCATCATATCTATCGCCGGTGTTAACCGGGGTTGACAATATCACCGGCAATACTGCAGGTGAATTGCTAGTGGCTGAGGATGGCGGTAGCATGCAAATTGTGGTGCTATCTGGCGACAACGTTCTGCCGTTATTACAATTGATTGGCCATAATCGTTCGGAAATATCCGGCCCTGCTCTGAGTCCCGATGGATCACGGCTATATTTCAGTTCTCAGCGAGGCAAAACCGGAAGTAGCGCGGATGGCGTAACGTTTGAAATAACCGGCCCATTCTGATGTGACTTTGCTCGACCTTCAGGAATCCTGGCAACATCTCAAGCACTTGGTATTTTCGCAAATCATTGAATAATACATATAAATAAAAAGTTTCATAAAAACATTATCTTATCTTGAGAGTACGAACTGTGGCGTGGAATGCAACCATTGAATCCTGCTCTCGCCTCATTATAATCAAACAGCAAATCTTTAGCAGGCCGTTGAAAAGCCCACCGAGTCGGGTAAAATTTGATGGAACCCACTCACCTCATAAATCATGCGCGGAATTGAACGCTCGCAACAACAGCTTTTTAGCTATGTCAATCTGGAAGA
>NZ_JALHQJ010000043.1 GCF_022842015.1 Nitrosomonas sp.
ACCAGCAGAGAAAACAAAAAAGGCTGGGCTATTTGTCACCAGCACAATTTACGCAGCAATACTATGCAAATCTAATCGCTGCTTAAACACATGGACTCCATTTTTGACAGCACATATCACCTTTTTGCAGTGGCTCAACTGGAGGCCTCATGTGTGGATTTTATTCTGCACACAAAGGTTTTCGATGCAAAAGATAGAAATCCAAACATCGCACAGGCGGCTGATAGAAACTGACGAAACCGCTTGAGGGCCTGAGCAACCTCCTGCCGGTAATGATTACCTAGTGGCTGGCATATTTTCCGTCGCTGATATCAATATGGCGGGTGTTTTGTCCGATGCACTGGGCGGAAAATTTGATTTCTCATCCTATAACCATGTGGCGCGTTATTTGGATGCTATTTTATCGAGACCTGCATGCAAGAAGGCGCGAATTACTCCCTCCAGAGAATCCAAATCTGCGCCTCATTAATGGGCATGTAATGCACGATAAAGTTTCCTTGCTTCTTCTTCCTTCAGCGTATCATCAATTTCACGTAGAACGCTTTGAAGGTTGACTGGTTTTTCAATACGTTCGAAGTGGCCGGTCAAAACACTTTCCGGATGGAGTTGTCCGCTTTGATAGAGCGTCCATATCTCCAGGCCATAACTGCTGGCCAGCAATTCAGGCGCAAACTGACCGAAATAAATTGCTAAGTTCTCGACATCCCGCAGCAACATTCTACACGCTTGGTTATTGGCAGCTGCGTCGATAGCTTGTGGCAAATCGATGATAACAGGCCCGGTGCTGTCGACCAGCACATTATATTCAGACAGATCGCCGTGGATAATCCCTGCGCATAGCATGCGAACCACCTGCGTAACTAATATGCGGTGATATTCACGAGATAACTCGGCAGTTAGCACAAGTTCGTTGAGCCGCGGGGCTGCGCTGCCATTGCAATCGGTCACCAGATCCATCAGTAAAACACCCTCATGAAAATGATACGGCTTGGGCACACGCACACCCGCAGCAGCGAGCCGATACAGGGCATCAACCTCGGCACTTTGCCAGGATTCTTCCTGTGCTTTGCGTCCGTACCGGGTTCCTTTCTCCATGGCACGGGCGCGACGGCTGTTTTTTTCTTTGCGGCCCTCGGTGTAATCCGTGCTTTGGCGAAAACTGCGCTTGTTGGCTTCTTTGTATACCTTAGCGCAACGTATCTCTTCTCCACAGCGAACCACATAAACCGAAGCTTCCTTGCCGCTCATTAATTGACGGATAACTTCATCGATAAAGCCATCCTGGATCAGGGGTTCAATTCTTTTTGGAGTTTTCATGGGTGTAAATACTACGCTTATATTGTGATATTCGTCTTAGCAGACCGTTGAAAAACTATCTACGGCGTTAAAAACAGGACTTGAATGATGCTATCCGGAATGTTTAACCGTACATTGTACCGATTTGCCGGTATTTCAATAGGGGTGTTTTTATTTCAGCCATTATGTTAGCGCTAACAAAGAGGGTCTAATAGCGATATCGGGAGTCTCTCTGACTGAAGGCTAATGGGGCAATGGGTTCATAGGGTTGCATAGTCTCGCTATGCGTCTCAATATTGAGAAGCCCTCAGGATCAGGTACAGAATCACAAATCCACAAAACAAAAATATACTCAATTCATCGGCAATAATCTCAATTCGCGACCTGACCCCGTGTTTGCACGGAATCACGAATCCAGCGTAGGCAATATTCTTAATTCGCTACCTGACCCTGGAATTCTCAATGCGTTTTATCTTTTTGGCGGCTTGTTTTCAGCTTCGTAGGACGGATACCCAATGGTGATCCGTTAAATCAAAACCAGCGCCAAAATATCATCCAATACCATTATCACTTTCATTCGGCGGAGCGCTTTCGGTTTCCGCCGTAGGTGGTCGGCTGGAGTGAAGTGTTAGCTGCGACCATACTCGGACCACCTGATTATGGGGCCTCTGCCCATCTGGATTGACATGTAGACACTCCGAAAGCAACCTAGATCTTTAATTTGTGTACGTGACCACGCCTCTTTCATGTAATAGAGCGAATTGGATGTGAAGAGCGGGTACATGATCGGGACTAACAGGTAACCAGTACCATACGTCTGTTTGCTGGGAAGATACGACGACTTCTCTAGCTTTTTTTGCACGACTTCGACAAAGCGAGTCGCAAATTGCGCATCGGGTTCCAAGAATAGTCGGTTACCGATAGGTTTGTGATTCTCACCGGGCGTTGCGTAAGAGTATTCATCCTGCGCGAAGGCGTCGCTCCAAAATGCATCAGTCACCTCGACCCATCGTGTGGTTCGTCCGGAGCGGATGATTGCCTCGGGAGGGTTCGGCTCATCCACAACTTCAAACTTCGCCCTATACCTCGAGTTCAGCCATGCAACGAAAACTCCTACTTGAGCTCGTTCATGTGCTTGCTGTGTGATACGACGGCTCGACATGAGCAACTAACTACAATTCGACATTCGAAATGACGTGATAGATTACGTCAAAAATAATATCTAAACCTGCAGAATTCACACTATCTCCTTATTTTTATGGAATTGCCACCATTCTAAGCTTCATCGCAAGAGGGTATTAGATCCCCTACCCCAAAAACATACTTGCGAAGCATAACCCCCAATCATTGTTCTGTGCAATATATCGTCGAATCTGTGGATTAACATTCTTTATAACACAGCAGACTCGGTGAAAAACGTTTAAAATATGCCCCCTTTCTCGCAACAATCATCCGCAGGTATCTACTTTGATTACAACCGCCAATATCACCATGCAATTCGGCGCCAAGCCGCTTTTTGAAAACGTTTCCGTTAAATTCGGTGGGGGTAACCGCTATGGTTTGATTGGCGCGAATGGTTGCGGTAAGTCAACATTCATGAAGATTCTGGGCCGGGATCTTGAGCCCACTTCCGGTAATGTCGCGGTTGATAGCGGCGAGCGGGTGGGCAAACTGCGCCAGGATCAATTCGCTTTTGAAGATTGTTTCGTGATTGATACGGTGATGATGGGACACGCGGAATTATGGCGCATCAAGCAGGAACGCGACACCATTTATGCCAATCCGGATGCCAGCGAAGACGACTATATGCACGCTGCCGAATTGGAATCCGAATTTGCCGAACTGGATGGATATTCGGCGGAAGCGCGTGCCGGAGAACTGTTGCTTGGGGTGGGCATTCCCTCTGACCAGCATCAGGGATTGATGAGTGCGATTGCGCCGGGATTCAAGTTACGCGTGTTATTGGCACAGGCCTTGTTTTCTAATCCGGATATCTTGTTACTGGATGAACCGACCAATAACCTCGACATCAATACCATCCGCTGGCTGGAAGACGTCATCAATACCAGCAAAAACACCATTATCATTATCTCGCATGATCGGCATTTTCTGAACAGCGTGTGCACGCATATGGCTGATCTGGATTATGGTGAGCTACGGATCTATCCTGGCAACTATGATGACTACATGACCGCCTCGACCCAAGTGCGCGAGCGCATGTTGGCCAATAATGCCAAGAAGAAAACGCAGATTGCCGATTTGCAGTCGTTTGTCAGCCGTTTCTCTGCGAATGCCTCGAAGGCCCGGCAGGCAACCAGCCGCGCGCGGCAGATCGAGAAAATCAAACTGGAAGATGTCAAGCCATCCAGCCGTCAATATCCTTTTATCCGCTTTGAAGTGGATGACCGGGATAAGCTGCATCGTCTGGCCGTTTCCATCAAAGCAATCAGCAAGGGTTTCCCTGGATTGGATAAACCTTTATTCGATCATTTCAGCCTTGACATCGAAGCCGGCGAGAAAATCGCCATCATCGGCCCCAACGGCATCGGAAAAACCACGCTGCTGCGATGCCTTTCCGGTGATCTGATGCCGGATTCCGGCGAGATCAAATGGCCCGATAAGGCGCGCCGTGGTTATTATGCACAAGATCATGCAGCTGATTTTGAAGAAGAACTGTCATTGACCGAATGGATGGATCAGTGGCGACAAAGCAATGACGACGATCAAACGATACGCGGTACCTTGGGTCGATTATTGTTCTCCGGCGATGACATCAAAAAGTCTACCCGCGTGATTTCCGGCGGAGAAAAGGGGCGCATGCTTTTTGGTAAGCTGATCCTCCGAAAACCAAATGTTTTGCTGATGGATGAGCCGACCAATCATCTCGATATGGAATCCATCGAATCACTGAATGGCGCACTGGAGAAATTTACCGGCACGTTGATTTTTATATCGCATGACCGGGAGTTTGTCTCTTCACTGGCCACCCGGATTCTTGAAATGAAACCCGATGGCATTAATGATTTCAAAGGCAATTATGAAGATTATTTGAGATCACAAGGAATTGAATAATAAAAATAATACCATAAGCTGCCATGCTTATTTCGGCAGCTTATCAATCACATCCGCCAGTACTAAAAATATTCAATTGCTTCAGTAGCTCTAACTTCGCAAAACAAGAAACAAGCGTGAAGTACGCTAGTAAAATCATATAGCCACAAGCCACCTGCGCTTAACCCTGTGACTAGATAAATCGATACATCACTTCATTAATACAGACAGTAAAGTATCATCGCTACGAATGGCTACCTGCGCTGTGTCTTGTCGTTTTCAATCAACGCATACGCGGAATGGTTATGAATGGATTCAAAATTCTCCGACTCCACGACATACGCATCAATCCGTCCATCATGATTCAGCACTTCCGCAATATCCCTTACGATATCTTCAACAAACTTCGGATTATCGTATGCCTTCTCGGTTACATATTTTTCATCTGGCCTTTTCAGCAAACCGTAAAGTTCGCACGATGCATTACTCTCAGCAATCTGGATAATATCTTCAATCCACACAAAACTATTTGTGCGTACAGAGATGGTGACATGCGAACGTTGGTTATGCGCGCCATAATTGGATATTTTCTTGGAGCAGGGACATAAGCTGGTGACAGGAACGATGACTTTCATGGTGAATAGATATTCACCATTTTTAATCTCGCCAATGAACGTCACTTCATAATCCAGTAAGCTTTTTACTTGTGAAACAGGTGCCGACTTATTGATGAAATAGGGAAAAGTCATTTCGATATGACCCGAATCCGTCTCCAGTTTTGCAATCATCTCTTGTAAGATGATTTGAAACGACTCTACTGAGATTTCCCGCTCGTGGCTATTCAGGATCTCAACAAAGCGGGACATGTGCGTGCCCTTGAAATTATGCGGTAAATTAACATACATGTTAAAAACCGCCACAGTATGCTGCACACCATCATCTTTATCGGCCACAACCACAGGATGGCGGATCGCTTTAATCCCAACCCGGTCTATCGCAATACGCCGGGTGTCCAATGAGCTTTGCACATCGGCAATTGGCATATCTATCTGTTTATTCATATTCTCTCCTGTATGACCAAGTCTTCCTGCTAACAGCAAATCAAGCAACTGATCGATTGTTAATGATTATTCAGGCAATACTGCTCGTACTGATTTGATGATACCGCTACTGTCTAGTCCGCAGTCTGCAAGCATCTGTGCATGATCGCCATGTTCAATAAAAATATCCGGCAATCCAAGTTGCAGCAATCTGACGTGGATCTGCTGGCTGTTAAGCGATTCAATGACAGCACTGCCAGCACCTCCCATCACGGTATTTTCTTCCACAGTCACCAGCAAATCATGACTGGCCGTCAGCGATGCCAAAAGATCATCATCCAGCGGTTTAATAAAACGCATATTAACCACTGTGGCATTCAGTTCATCTCCTGCAGCTAAACAAGGAGTCAACATGCTGCCAAAAGCCAGCAAAGCAATTTTTTTCCCTTCACGTCGGATCTCTCCCCGTCCTATAGGCAATGCCTGCATGTCCTTTTGAACCTGCACACCCGGTCCAGTTCCCCTGGGATAGCGAACTGCTGTTGGCGTATCCAATTGAAAAGCGGTATACAACATTTGCCGACATTCATTTTCGTCTGCGGGTGCCATCACAGTCAGGTTTGGAATGCAACGTAAATAGGTTAAATCAAAACTGCCCGCATGCGTTGGTCCATCCGCCCCAACCAAACCAGCCCGATCGATGGCAAATATCACAGGTAAATTCTGAATCGCCACATCATGAATCAATTGATCATAAGCGCGCTGCAAAAAAGTCGAATAAATCGCCACAACTGGCTTTAAGCCATCGCATGCCGCGCCAGCCGCAAATGTGACAGCATGTTGCTCGGCTATACCCACGTCAAAATAGCGTTCGGGATACTCTTGGGAGAAACGAACTAGTCCTGAGCCTTCGCGCATTGCAGGCGTCACACCGATCAAACGAGAATCCTGCGCCGCCATATCACACAACCAATCACCAAAAATTTGTGTATAGGTGGGCTTCCCATTTGCTTTAGCAACAATCCCTTTTTTCGGATCAAACTTCCCCACACCGTGATACAAAATGGGATCTTCTTCCGCAACCTTGTAGCCCGCACCTTTACGAGTCACTACATGCAGGAACTGCGGGCCGTCCAACTGCTTGATGTTTCTCAGGGTAGTAACCAATACATCCAAATCATGACCATCAATCGGTCCAATATAATTAAACCCGAATTCCTCAAATAAAGTGCTCGGCGTTACCATACCTTTGACATGCTCCTCAGCACGCTTAGCCAATTCCAACATGGTCGGAACGACTCCTAACACCTTCTCACCCGCACGCCGCGCCGTAGCATAGAATCGCCCTGACATCAGCTTGGCCAGATAATTGTTAAGTGCTCCAACCGGACGAGATATTGACATGTCGTTGTCATTCAGAATGACCAGCAAATTAGCATCCATCACGCCAGCGTTATTCAATGCCTCAAATGCCATACCTGCGCTCATGGCACCATCGCCAATAATCGCGACAGCTCGCCGATCAGTCCGGTTTAATTGCGCAGCAACCGCCATACCCAACGCAGCACTGATCGAAGTACTCGAATGCGCAGTACCAAATACATCGTATTCACTTTCATCTCGACGTGGAAAACCAGCCAACCCGTCTTGCATGCGTAATTTATTCATGCCATTGCGACGACCCGTCAGAATTTTATGCGCATACGTCTGATGCCCCACATCCCATACCAATTGATCGTGAGGTGTATTAAATACGTAATGTAAGGCAATAGTTAATTCAACTGTGCCTAAATTGGAAGATAGGTGTCCACCCGTTTTTGCGACTGAATCTATCAGGAAATCTCGTAATTCTTTAGCAAACTGCGGTAACTTCTTTTGCTCCAATTCTCGTAATTGGAAGGGTAAGTTAATGGTATCTAACAATGGATACATTCAATGCCTGAAAATAAAAGATGTAGAAAGAATTCTTGGAATCAGAATTTACGTTTAATTATAAAATCAGTTACCTGGCGCAACCTTAACGCAGCTTCATTAAAACCATCCAAAGCTTGATAAGCATCCTGCTGCAGTTTTTCAGCCAGCTCACGCGCTTGACTGATGCCCAGAATACTGACATAAGTTGGTTTATTATGTTCAGCATCTTTTCCGGCGGTTTTGCCCAATGTCGCTGTTGTTGCCTCAGTATCCAGCAAATCATCAACCACTTGGAATGCCAGACCGACACATTTGGCAAAATGATCCAACTTGGCCAATTGCTCATTATCCAAACAACTATTGCATCGTGCTCCCAACATCACGGCAGCACGAATCAGCGCACCGGTTTTATGGATATGCATAAACTCCAACTCTGGCAAACTCAGCATTTTACCGACACTATCCAGATCAAACGCCTGTCCTCCCGCCATACCACGGGAACCCGATGCCAATGCCAACTGCGTGATCATTTCCAGTTGCGTCTCAGGCACATCCGCCAGAGGCTTTTCCGCCAACAATTCAAATGCAAGCGTTTGCAGACTATCGCCCGTCAACAACGCAGTGGCTTCATCATATTCGATATGACAGGTAGGTTTTCCTCGTCGTAAAATATCATCATCCATGCAGGGCAAATCATCATGCACCAAAGAATAAGCATGAATCAGCTCCACGGCAGCAGCTACAACCGTTACACGCTCAAAATCGGCACCAGCAAGCTCGCCCGCCGCAAATGATAATAATGGACGCACCCGCTTTCCACCACCCAAGACCGAATAGCGCATGGCTTTATGCAGCCGTTCAGGAACACAATCGGTGGCCGGCAGTCTCGCTTCCAAAAATGTTTCGATACGCGCCTGACAGCTACTCGCCCAATTTTGGAAATCAGGACTCATCGCTATCAGATCGAGTAAAGTTTTTTAACATCCCAGCTTCAAGCACACGCACTTGCTGCTGCGCACTTTGCAATTTATCTTGACAATATTGCAACAACTCTGCGCCGCGCTGATAGGCTAAAAGTGAGGTTTCCAATGACATCTGCCCAGCTTCCATAGCCATCACTATTTTTTCAAGTTCAGCCGATGCAGCCTCATAGCTTTCGGGTTGAGATAAAGTGGCATTATTACTAGACTTTTTGGGTACCATAACAAGATCGATATAATTTAGGCGCTTATCTTCCGCGATTACAAAACTGTTAAAAATAACGCAATTAGCACTATTAGGTCAATGCAAATTTTGGGCTTACAACAAATATCACTGCTATAGGTTAACAATAACCAGCTGAGAAACTAAATGAACTGCTAGCATGGAGAATAGCCATTGCATTGTCAAAAACTAAAATTCACTTCCGGAAGCCTGGCAGCCTCCTAGTTTCGCGCTCAAATAAAAACAACTGACTGATGCAAGAGTTCATTAATCATATATCACACTGATTAATAAAAAATAATTGGCGTTTGAACGATTGCTGCTTATCAGACACATTTTCGATAAGGAAAAACTGATTCGGCAATACTTATTAAAATCGGAATACGTGAAAAATGCCCGTATTGATCCATGTGCTTTACTATGGCAAGATACGACGGTAAGCTGCGCCAACACAGAAATATTTTATCTAATACATTTATTAACTAGAAACTAGGGACGACTTTGAACGAATATATTGATCAAATCTCCGGATATTTTGAAACTGTCCCGCTATGGCCTTTTGTATTATTTGGTTTATTGGGAATAGTAGCCATTATGGTAGATATTGTTAACCGTAAGCGCCGTGCTTTAGCCGTCGATAATTTCCGTTATACCTTTGAAAAAGAGTTGGCCGATATGTACCCGGAGCACAAACGGTGGCCAAAAAACATTAACAATTACCTCACATCCCGTTTACCAGAAATGTATCAAAATTTTGAGGTACTCCGCGTTTTCATTCCGCAGGATCACTTACGCGAATACAATATAGATTGGAACAATTTCCGTGATTTCTGCCGCGAAATTACCGATGAAAAAATTGCTGCAGCTGAGCAAGGAGCAACTGAAAACAATCAATCCGCCCAACAGGAATCAGATCCAAAAGAAGTTTTTCAGAAGCTAATTTCAAAATTGCTAAAACATACTGAATTATAATAATATCTTTTTAACTTCCAATCAAAATAGCAAACTGTCATAGTTAATTCCTCACAGCGCCATTATCAAAACAACGCTTACTATGTATCATGATTAAACACGATAAACCGGGCAATCCCAGAGTGACGGTGCGACCGGTGGAGACATATCGTGACATGAGTAAGTTTATTGATGTGCCCTGGCACATATACGCTAATGACCCGATGTGGGTGCCGCCATTGCGCCTGGAACGACGCTTTCATTTTTCCCGCCACAACCCTTTTTTCAAACATGGCGAATGGCAAGCCTGGGTTGCATTTCAAGACGGCCAACCCGTTGGCCGTATCAGCGCGCAAATCGATTCATTACACCAGGAACGCTATGGCGCAGACAGCGGCCACTTTGGTTTAATGGAGTGTATCGACAACTCGGAAGTGTTTGCTGCGCTGATACTTCACGCGGAAGCATGGTTGGCTTCCCGAAAAATTCACCGCATCAGCGGCCCGTTTAATCTTTCGATCAATCAGGAATGCGGCGTACTGGTAGATGGATTTGACACACCGCCCGTCATCATGATGCCCCACTCAGCTCCCTGGTATGGCCGCTTACTGGAAGAACAGGAATATCATCCAATTAAAGATTTATTGGCTTATCGAGTCAAAGTTGTTTTTGAAATACCACGCGTCATGCAGATGCTGATCAACCGATTTTCCTCTCAAATTACAATACGCACTTTGCAACGTAATAAATTTAAAGAAGAAATGGAAATGCTGCGCGATATTTTCAACGATGCATGGTCTGACAACTGGGAGTTCATCCCATTTACGCAAGAGGAATTTGCCGAATTAGGAAGTAGCCTGCGCCTGCTGCTACCGGACGAGTTCATCCAAATTGCCGAAGTCAACGGCAAACCCGCGGCATTTATGGTGGTTTTACCCAATCTCAATGAAGTTTTAGCCAAATTGAACGGAAATCTATTCCCATTCGGCTGGCTCAAGCTCATCAAAAGCATTAAAAACCAAGAAATTCGCTCAGGCCGCATACCACTGATGGGTGTACGCAAACAATTTCACAATACGCCGCTTGGATTGGCATTAGCTTGCCTGGTTATCGATGCGCCCCGGCAAGCTGCGACCGCCCGCGGCATTCAGGACGTTGAAATGTCATGGATACTGGAAGATAACGTGGCAATGCGCAGCATTCTCGACAGCTTTGGTAGTGAACAGTACAAGCGCTATCGTATTTACCAAAAAATGTTATGAGTAATGAACTCAATCCAGCATCGCAGCAATTTGCCGCGCTGGTTCTAGCCGCTGACCGCACCGGCCAAGATCCCATCACGCAGCATACTGGCGCAGCTTGCAAGGCCTTTGCACCGGTCGATGGCATTCCGATGATTATCCGCGTTTTGGATACGCTGATGGCCTGCGATCAAATCTCCACCATCATTCTGTGCGGCCCCCCAGAATCCTTACATGCTCATTGCCCGGAATTAAAACAGCGCATCGCTTCAGGGCAAGTAAGCTGGCTACCCAATCTGGATTCTCCCAGCCGCAGCGCTGAGAGGGGCCTCAGCCACATACCTAATGATATGCCGGTATTATTAACCACAGCTGACCATGCGTTACTCACACCCAACATTGTGCAGGATTTCTTGCAAAGATCACTAGCAGCAGAAAGTAGCGCCACAGTGGGTGCGATCAACCAGAATATCATTGCGGCTGCATTCCCTAACACCAAGCGCACCGTCATCCGCTTGAGTGACGGCGGATTTTGTGGCTGCAATTTGTTTACATTTAAACCGCAAGGACGCTCACTGGTAAAATTCTGGCGCAACGCTGAAGATCTGCGTAAACACCCGTGGCGTTTAATTGCACAAGTATTGGGATTCAAAACGGTATGGTCTTATTTGCTGAGATCCTTAACTTTGCACCAAGCCTTAGCAGCAGTATCGGAAAAATCAGGGGTAACCATACAAGCGATTATGCTGAATAATCCACGCGCCGGGGTAGATGTGGATAAGGTCGAAGATTTAGTGCTAGCTGAGTCGATACTCAAAGCAGATTCATGAAATTAATCGAACGCTATATTGCACGAGAAATAATGCTGCCTTTCACGGTAGTTATTCTGATTCTGATCGGACTATTCGCCAGCTTCAGCAGTGCAAGGCTTTTAGCCGGAGCCGTCACAGAAACATTGGGAATCGCCGGCTTAATTAAACTGGTCTTTTTAAAAACTCTAATCGCATTGGAAGTGCTAATCCCCATTGCTCTCTATATTTCAGTCATTATTGGCCTAGGTAGACTCAACAAAGATCAAGAACTGAATGTTATCCGTTCAGTAGGTATCAGTGGCAATCGTATCGTTCTTGCGGTGCTGACAGTTGCCATACCGATCGGCATCATCAGTGGCATGCTGTCATCGTATGTTCGCCCTTGGGCCTATGGAGAAAGTTATATCCTCGACGCACAAGCCGAAGCGGAACTCAACACCAACCGGTTCCAAGCCGGACGGTTTTATGGCAGCGAAAAAAGTGGCAGAGTTATTTATGTGCGTAATAAAGATGAGAGCAACAAACAAATGCAAAATATTTTTCACTACATCAAGAAACCTGATGCCAGTGAAATTGTCATTGCTAAACAAGCTCGACAGGTTAAACCAACAACAGAAGACGATAGACCGCACATTCAGTTATCAGAAGGAATCATTTACCAATTGACCAGCACGGCCAGCATTGATGATGTCATTCAGTTCAGAAAATTGATTTATTTCATCGATAATGATTTTGTTATGAATTACCGGCGCAAAGCAGCTGCGACAAGAACACTGTGGGAATCCGATCTGCCGCGTGATATCGCAGAGTTACAATGGCGCATCTCACGTCCGCTGGCTACCATACTACTGGCGCTGATTGCCTTGACTTTTATTCACACCGCTCCACGCCAAGATAAAACGGAGAAAACCTATCTCATTGCGGCCTTGGTTTTCGCCGCATACTACAATCTGAGTGGGTTAGCAAAAACCTGGGTAGAACAAGAAACTGTTGGCAGCGTTCCCGGCGTATGGTGGCTAGAACTGCTCATGCTTATTGCGCTTATCACTTACGCTCTGATTGTCAGACAAAAACAATTATCGCGCCCGAAATAATGATTTATCGATATATCTCTCTTCAGGTGTTTATCGGCTTCTTGATTGCCATCGCTGTATTATTGCCACTTTTCAGTTTCTTTGACTTACTGGAGGAATTAGATGATGTGGGTAGAGGCACTTATCGTATTAGCGATGCATTTCTCTATACCGCCATGCTGCTGCCACGCAGATTTATTCAAATCGCCCCTTTCGTGGCTTTATTAGGCACTGTCTCGGCACTTGGAAAATTGGCGATACATTCAGAATTGATTGCCATGCGAGTTGCTGGACTTTCCCCCTGGCGCATTAGCATCGCACCTTTAAGTGTTGGTATTCTACTCTTGCTGGGCGTTGCCATTTTAGAGCAATTTGTTGCACCGCAACTACAACAAAAAGCAATTACTTATCGGGCTATTGCGCTGGAACAAAGTGCTGAACTCGGCGGGAATCTGGGAATCTGGACACGCAATGAAAAGAATATTCTGCGTATCGGTCAAATCATCCACAATAAAAAAGCAGCCGATATTGAAATCTTGCAACTGGATCAAGAGGATTTTTTAGTCTCACATATTCAGGCTCAAACCGCAGAAATTGTTGATAATGAAACCTGGGAACTCAGCAATGTTATTGTCAGAACTTTCGAAAACAACCAAATCTTGGCCATTCGCCATAACACTTTAAACTGGACTTCCTTTGTCAGTCCGGAAGACATCGCCACACTGACTAAACCACCAGAAAGTCTGTCACCACTTGAGTTGTTCCGGCATGTTGAATTTCTGCGCAGCACCGGCCAGGACGCAGATTCTTATGCACTAGCGCTATGGCGAAAAATCGGTAGTGCGCTGATGACCATCGCAATGCTACTATTATCCATTCCATTTGTTTTCGGATCGATTCGCAGTGGTTTAAGCAACAAACTGGTATTTGCTTCGCTGATTGGCATTGCGGTTTATTTACTCGATCAAATTATTGCAAATACGGGTTTGATATTGCAGCTAAACCCAGCGTTGATTGCACTGGCACCCGGTTTTACTATGATTATTCTGGCTCATCTATGGTTAAACAGAACTTACTAAATCACTCTAAACCAATCGTAAAACCGTAGATTAGAAAGCAGCAAAAACCACCTGAAGTAAATAAAGATCATATGGTTTTCAAACACGCTTTAACACAATAGTTCGTTTATGTAGATTCTTCTCCAAAATTTCATTGACAATTCAAAGTGCGCCACAGTCTATTATTGTTATCATAAAACATCTAAAATCGCATAACCTTGCTAAATCCAGTGTACGCTCGCCAAGGTCGGATAATCAATTCATATAAGAACCAGGTACCTATTACACATGCCGACTTCAACCTATATTCATATTTTCGGTGACAATCAAATAACCATTTGGGGATTAACAGGGCGCGAACGCTTGCAACGTATGCTGAAAGCACACGAACAAGTCACTCTTGTCGATGATGTCGAAAAAATTCCCATGCATGCCAATGCATTATTCCTGAATGCCAACTTTCTGTTTGATGCACGCGTGCTTTCGGCATTGCTCGGACTGGATAAAAGAATCGCTTTATACAATGAAGAAGGTTGCCCGGCTGCGATACGCACCGATGGTAGCCAAGCATCGCGGCTACTTAAAAATCTTAACAACAACAAAAGCCAGAATTATAAATTCGTGTTGCTGACCATGCCGCGAATTGATTTAAAAGATTTGAAAATTGATTTTCAACAGAATCTGAAAAAGAAAGACCCGCCGTACATTCTGCCTGTCAGCGAGGAGAATCGTTCATTACTGGAAAAAGAACTATTTTCCGGATCATACAAAGGTGTCACCGATCTCGTTACTAAATGGATTTGGCCATTACCGGCATACTGGACTACACATTTTTGCGTGCGCCAGGGCTGGCAACCTAATCACGTAACGTATCTCAGCATCGTGCTTGCCATTCTAACCGGACTAGCATTCTGGGCTGGATTCTTTGGCATTGGATTGTTGATGGGATGGTTCATGACTTTTCTCGATACGGTCGATGGAAAATTGGCACGGGTCACAGTCACTTCAAGCCGCATTGGAGACGTCCTGGATCACGGCCTGGATATTGTCCATCCGCCTTTATGGTACCTGGCATGGGGAGCGGGATTAGCGGGGACACAAGCAGCTATTCCCGGCCTGGAAATTTTCATGGTGCTGATGTTTCTAGGTTATGTCGGCGGACGATTGTGCGAAGGCACATTTCAGCTATGGTTAGCGCCGTTTGATTTATTTATCTGGAAAAAACTGGATTCTTTTAATCGCTTGATTACAGCCCGACGTAATCCCAATCTACTCTTTCTTAGCTATGGTTGGTGGATTGATCGTCCGGATATCGGATTGTACCTGGTCGTGTTCTGGCACTTGATTTCGACCGTATTTCTCGCATGGCGCGTGCTAATAGCCTGGCGAACCAAAAATGCAGAAGGAACACTGAAGTCCTGGTTGCAGGATGTCGATCCAACACATGACCGGGAAATACTCGCTGTCAGAATTTTTACGCGCGCCCCGATTGATCTCAGAAAACCGTTCCCGCTATCCTAAAATTTAACGGCTCACAACAACACCTGATGACTTTACAATCGCGGATTGATCGCATAACAGCCGGAACAGCCAAGGTCGGTTGCCTACTTAACCCTATGGGCGGCCAAGTACGCAAACGCACACTAGCCATCCGGCAGGCATTGCAGGCAATACCAGGCATTCTCCTATGCGAAGCCAGCGATGCCTCCGGTTTTAAAACTGCGATTAATCAGCTCATCCGTGCAAAAATTGACTTGCTGGTCATCGTTGCGGGAGACGGCACCACACACGCGATTTTCGGCCATCTATTCACATCGCTGGCACCTAAACAATGGCCACTCATCATGATTGTTCCTGGCGGAACCACCAACATGACACCGCTGGATCTTGGGGTCCGTGGTAAACCGGAAAAAATCATCCGACAATTGCATCACTATTTGCTCGAACCAACCGTGCCCAAACTGGCTCAACGCCCGGTGTTACGTATCGAACAAACAGGAACAAGCCCTATTTACGGCATGTTCTTTGCCGCTGGACTCGTCGCACGCGGCGTCAAATTTTCGCGCAGCTCGGTAAAACAAATCGGAATCACCGGTAGCATTTTTACCTTCCTGATTATGCTGCGATCCCTTGTCGGCATCATTACCGGAATGATACTAAGCCGCCAGCAAAAGGAATGGATGCCTGTCAAAATGACAATGACAGAAGCAAATGGTCGGATTCGCCAGGGCACCTATTTATTTGCACTCGTCAGTGCATTGGATTGCCTGTTGCTCAATATCCGTCCCTATTGGGGCAAAGAAGCAGAACCACTCCATGTAACATGGGTTGATCAGCAGTGCAAGCGCTTGTGGCGATCATTGTGGCCGCTACTTTCGGGTGGAGGAAAGGTGCTACAGGAAAAAGATGGCTACTATAGCCATAACACCTCCGCTTTGACTGTACACATGAATGATGAATACATTGTGGACGGCGAATTGTATCAATCAATCAATACACAGAATCCTTTGCGAATTACCGCAACTAACCCCATCACTTTTTTAGTACTCAAGGACACCACTAGTACCATGATCTCTTCTATACCACTGCCTACCCAACAACTACCCATTCGGCTGATTAGCGAAGTTGCTTGGGAAAACAACAAAGAAACGTCACCCGATCTTGTACCTTTGATAGATTCCCTTATGATGCGTTTCGGTGAATCACTGGATGCCGTGATGCTTTATGGATCCTGCCTACATTCCGCTGTCAGCCTGGACGAGGGTATTGTCGATTTGTATGTCATCGTCAACAGCTACTACCAAGCTTATCCCGAACGATATTTAGCCAATTTAAATACTTGGCTGGCACCCAATGTTTTTTATCTCGAAATACCGTATCAAGAACGCATATTACGCGCCAAATACGCCGTCATTTCAACCAAAGATTTTGAACGTGGTGCGCAATTCTGGTTTCATCCGTATATCTGGGCACGCTTCGCACAGCCGTCGAGAATGCTGTATTTTCGTGATGATGCCGTACGGGAACGCCTTTATGTAGCACAAGCCCATGCTGTGATTAATTTCCTGAAATCAGGTGTCGTAACGATCGACGCTGGCATCATTAATGTTGAAGAAATTTGGACTCGCTGCCTGATGCTCACCTATGCAGCTGAATTACGTGCTGAGCGGGAGACACGCGCACGCCATCTGGCCCAAACCAATCTGGATGCATTTGCCCGTCTGACCGATGTAGCGAGCCCCATACTGGAAGGAATATTGGAAAAACAAGAGAATGGGAAATATCGCTGCCTGACTACGCCAGAAATGCAGCGACGGGCGTTATGGCGTTGGCGTTTGCGTCGCTGGCAGGGAAAAATCCTGTCTATCCTGCGCTTATCCAAAGCCACACTAACATTCAGCAATAGCGTAGATTACGCCGCATGGAAAATAGAACGGCATACCGGCGTGCGAGTGGAAGTCACGCCGAAATTACGCCGCCATCCTATTCTGTGGGGCTTAAAGGTAGCCTGGCAATTATTAAGACGCGGCGTGGTACGCTAGAAAGATTAATCACCCGCTGCGCTGTATATACTCACAAACTGGATTTTCTTAGGGAGATATTTATGAATCATTTAAATCGCTTATTCTTACTTCCGGTTCTCTTGCTGCTGACTGCTTGCACCACGATGTATCTCGAAGGCTTGGAAAAAGTCGGCATTCCCAAACGGGATGTCATGGTCTATCGGGTTGAGAAAGCGCGCGACACCCAAGAAGAAACCAAGGAGCAATTCAAATCCGCCTTAGAACAATTCACCGCCGCCACCAACTTTCAGGGTGGCGATCTCGAGGCCACTTATAACAAACTGAATGATGCCTATGAAGACAGCGTGAGCAAAGCCGAGGAAGTGAACAGTCGCATTGCCGATATTGAAAGCGTTTCTGAAGCATTATTTACCGAATGGAAACAAGAAATCATGCAATACAGCAATGCATCAATGAAACAAAGTAGCCAGAAAAAACTCGACACCACACAAGCGCACTATCACCAATTGATCGCCTCGATGAAACAAGCCGAAGCTAAGATTGAGCCAATCCTACGCGTTTTCCAGGATCAAGTCATGTTCCTCAAGCACAACCTGAATGCGCGTGCAATAGCTTCGCTCAAGAATGAACTGGGCACGATCAAGTCCGATGTATCCGCGCTCATTGCTTCGATGGAGCAATCTATCAATGAAGCCAATGCGTTTATCAGCACGATGGAAAAATAAATTAGCTCAGGAAACCTCGGAATGGCTCGTCAGATATTATTCCAAGGTTTTCAGCAATAAGGAAGCGCCAGTGGCTTTAAAACCAACCATTTATAAATTCAAAATTGCACTGACGGATCTCAATCGCAATTACTACGACACACTTAACCTGACCATCGCCCAACACCCATCTGAAACGCTCGAACGAATGATGGTGCGCATGCTCGCATTTTGCATTAATGCCCAAGGGTCGCTCGCGCTTACTAAAGGATTAAGCACTGCGGAAGAACCTGATCTATGGGCACATACTCCGGATGGCCGAATTACATTGTGGATCGACGTCGGCGAGCCTGCCCCGGATCGAATCAAAAAAGCTACACGGCTCGCCCAGACTGTCAAAGTGTATAGTTTTAACTCCAAATCGAATGTCTGGTGGACACAGGAACAAGCCAAATTTAATGCACTGACGGCAGCTATTTTCCAGTTCCAATGGCACAACATCCAAACCCTGGCAAAACTAGCGCAGCGAACAATGGATATCTCTGTCACAATTTCCGAGGAATCTGCTTATGTGGCTACAGAATCTGGTGAGTGTGAGGTAGGCTGGGTATCGTTAAGCGTTAATTGATTCTTTAATGCGACTCAACTCTTGAAATTAAATTAGCCTGCAATTCCCAATATCTGAGTTAGGTCGGCTCCAGAAATGCCGACCTGGCTTGTCAGTCACTTCATATTCTCAAGATACTCTTTGATTACGACAGCATGATTACGCTCCACATCCTTCGCACCATATACGAGTGTAACCACTACATCATGGCGTACGTGCCCGACGAGTTGCTCAACCGCCTCCGTGTTATGACAAAGCTCCAGAAAATAACGATCTCGAAATTCGATCCATTTTAATGGATCATGATTAAACCACTTACGAAGAGGAGTACTGGGCGCCACATCCTTGAGCCACAAATCAATATGTGCCAAGTGCTTGGAAACTCCTCGCGGCCAAAGCCGATCTACAAGGATTCGAAATCCATCGCTTGGTGCAAATGGCTCGTATGCTCGTTTAAGCAGGATAGTCATCAGTTTGCCCAAGTAAATTTGTAGCAAGAAAATGATCGAATTGAGTAAACTAACATTTGTTTTAATTAAAGCCTACTCAATCACTACAAATCGTCTCCGCAATATGTCGAAACATCGAATTAGCCGAAAAACCAAACCAATCTCTGGATTCTTCATGGTGCGCACCGATCACCATACCTGTGGCCTCTTTATCCGGATACAACAACATCGTGAGCGAGCGGGATTTGTGATGAATGCAATCGAATTCATACAAAGTTTTAACTGCATGATGTCCTCCTTTTTGCTTCTCATCGTAGCTGGAAAGCACCCAAACTTTTCTGAATCGATCATTTTCCAGCATTGTCTCAGGATCAAAATAATGCTTTTCACCTTGCTTGACAGGCATATCCAGCTTAATCCACTTGGCTTGTGCAGGCATGACAACGAATAGCAGGAATAGTACCGATAAATATTTTTTCATCATTAATTGCTACAATTCGTTCGTTTAATCTGTTTTCTCATTCTACAGAATGTGCAAACAATGGATAATTCAGACAGGTTTCGCCTTTCTGCAACAAAACCATAAATGTCAGTTATTTTGCCATTAAATAGTTCCAACTACTGATGTTTTCAACTATTCTTAGCATCCATATAGCCTGTGATACCAGGCGATTTATCCGAAGACTTTTGAGAAATCACACGATAACATATTGGTTGCAGATTTACTGATCGTTGGAACGAGTTTGTATTTGTAATGATATTTCGCTTCGTGTGAACGCTGCAGGAATTTCCTGCACTAAAACAATCATCCAATGAATACAAGCAACAATAGATTTATGAAAAGCCTTAATCTGGAGTTAAATAAATGGAAGAATTGAATCAAGCCTGGATCATGTTAAAGCTTGGCGGAATTATTATCATACCGCTGGTTTTACTGGGTGTTATTGCAGTGGCGATTATGCTCGAAAAGGCATTTATCTATTGGCGTTATGCGCGCCTTTCCAGCGACTTGCTCAATCTGGTGGAAACCTATGGCTTCAAATGGAACGATCTGGAAAAAATACTTTCCGGGCTGGATAGCCGTCACTATTACAAGCGTTTCTTTGAAGTGGTAATTTCCAACCGTCATCAACCCGCCTGGTGGACCGAATCCCGCGCCGCCGATGAAGCCCAAATCATTGAGGAATCGCTGGCACGCCGATTATGGGCGTTGGAAACCATTGTCACCGCCGCGCCGCTGCTTGGCCTAGTAGGAACTGTGATCGGTATGATGCGTGCCTTCCAGGTTATCGGCAGCGAAGGATTGGTTAATCCCGCTGCGGTCACAGGCGGGGTTGCCGAAGCGTTGATTGCTACCGTAGTAGGGTTGGCAATTGCGCTGATAGCTCTGTTTGGATTCAATTACTTTGCCCGTTTGCAATCGCTAACAATGGATGAAATGGAACGCCTGGGTACACGACTGATCGACAATATTCGTCGGGATCAACAGGATAATCACGATGAAACTGCGTAAATCCCGCATCATTTCGAAAGGCAAAATCGAGATCATCCCGATGATCGATGTGATGTTCTTCTTGCTGGCAACATTCATGCTGGCTTCATTATCGATGCAAAATCTGGATTCACTGCAGGTCGATTTGCCCGAAGGACAAGCGGAAAAGCTCAGTGCGGAAAAACCGGTCACCTTGACGTTAACCAAAGACAGCAAAATTTTTATCAATCAGACGGCAGTCACGCTGGACACGCTGGCAACTACGCTCAAACCGTTACTCGCGGATTCCAAGCAAAAATTGATCGTGTCCGCGGATAATGAGGCACCGCAAGGTATCGTCGTGCAGGCCATGTTGCGCGCCCGATCCGCCGGAGCCCAGCATTTTTTGATTGCAGTCAAACATAAATAAATAAATAGCACGTTAAGAATGGCCAGTCCCCGATCGAGAGAAATTCGCTTATGGTGGCCAATGCCATTGGCTGCGCTCGTCTGGCTGCTGATCGTCTGGGGCCTGGGATTTCTTATGTCACTACCGGAAATGGAAACTGAAACGCCACCGCCCATTGCCGCCAGTTTCATTGATATAAATGAATCGGAAGATGCTAATAACTCCCTACCCGCCTCTCAACCAAGCGCACCCGCTCCGCAACCCGAGAAACCCAAAGTAGCTGAGGCCCAACCCGCACCTAAAACACCACCGACACCTGCTCAGCCGCCACCATCAAGACCTCCAACCAAGCCCAAGGCAGCTGAGAAGCCGAGCCAACCCAAAGCACCTATCCCAGCGCAGGAAGTTGCCAAAACCAAAGCGCCTCCGGAACCTCCTACAGATACCCCTACCGATCTGTCTGAGTATATTAATCAAGCAAAAGCGCGCCGCCGCGCCGCAGAAGGAATCTTTGATTCACAGGAAAGTACTGCATCCAGCAATACTGCAAACCAACTTTCAGCAGAAGAGATCCGTATGGCGAATGTGCGGCGTAATCTGCAAAACCCTGGTACCAGCGGTATATTCCAAATTCTTCGCATCGGCCCGCGTACGGCGGAATTTTCATTTCGTGCCTGGACTACCGGTCAAAGCAATCCACGGTTACAGATGATTCGGGTCGAAACTGGAACAGATGGCGACATTGAACGTGCCATCATTCGCCGTATGATCCAGCTGATTCGGGAACATTACAAAGAGGATTTTAATTGGGAATCGCATCGCTTGCACCGTGTCATCGTCTTATCTGCGAGAGAGAGAGATAGCGCAGGATTGGAAGATTTCTTGATGCGTGAATTTTTCATCAATCCAACACGTTAGATCTTGTTTAAATTACCTCAAGTAACATACTAATAACGTCGTAACTATCGAACACAGGGAACAATTTCGTTTCTCTGTGTTTTTATTGAACTGATTATGAGCCACACTTTATTATTCTACCAATTCTTCTGTGATGATAAGCGATAGTACTATTGAAGTTTCCGTTAATGACTTGCAGCTCGGCATGTACGTCAGTGACCTCGATCGTCCTTGGCTTGAAACAGCTTACCCAATTCAAGGCATCCTGATTCAATCACAGCATGATATTAACGAGCTCCGGCGCTACTGCAAACATGTTTACGTGGACATCGACAGAAGCGAGCCATTCGCTGTTCAACAACACTTCTCAAGCACCCCCCATCACTCTCAGACTGTTTCAAATCAGGGCAAGCCATTAGCATCGCATGAACCGAACGCCTCATTCCATGTCACCTCCACAGCTTCAAATCGTGGCAAGTTACCAACATTGCATGAAACTAAATCGCTCGACTCACTGCTACAACGCGTTAATACCTACAGCGACATCTGCACAGCAGAACAAGAAATCCCTGCGGCCACCAAAGCGTACAATACCGTTTCTACATTATTTAGCGATATCAATTCCAACCTGGATTGCAATATTCAAATCAATATGCGCGTAGCGCATGAAGTGGTCGACACATTACGCGAAAGCATTATCCGTAATCCCGATGCAGCATTGCTGCTGGCACAGCTTAAAACCACCGGAAAAGAACTTTATGACAATGCCATTAAAACTTCGGTACATTTGCTTGCCTTCGGCCGTCATCTCGGTCTGCCCCACAAGGAATTGACAGTTCTTGGCCTGGGTGGATTACTAATGGATATCGGCAAACAACGCCTACCTAAAGAAATCCAGGGTAAAAGAAATATATCGCTCGCACCGAATGAACGCAAGTTGATGAAACAGCACATCGCGTATGGAGAAGAAATTATCGCGCAGCTAACTGATGCACCGGAAGAAGTCGTCAAAATTATTTTACAGCATCATGAGCGCGAGAACGGCAATGGTTATCCTTCTGGATTATACGCCAACCAATTACATCCTTATGCGCGTATGGCCGCCATTATCGATTGCTATGAGGAACTTATCTGGGGAGAATCGCGCATGCCAGGTATGAAACCTTTTCAGGCGCTAAAAGAACTTAAAGATAATGCGCATAACGGACTCAATTATATTTTGGTGGAGCAATTTTCTCAGTGCATCGGCATGTTTCCGGTAGGCAGTCTGGTTGAACTAAACAGTGGCGAAATTGCTATTGTCCTCACCCACAATCGCACGCAACGATTTCTTCCTCAAATCATGATCATCTGTGATGCCGAGAAGAAACCCTATGAGTACCCTGTAACCTTAGATCTAAGAACCGCTGGCAAAAACCCAGGAGGGGTTGCGTACGTCATCGTAGATGATCTCCCTCAGGGCGCATACGGAATTGATCCAAAGAAATATTATTTATAAACATCCAAAATCTATCATTACATTAAATCTATGACCATCCTCGCTTATCAACACTTTCTGCAACAAGCCTCACGAAGATTACATGATGAATTCCAATTGGGCCGTCGCAATGCCGTAATGATCATCAACTTTGAGCGGCTAGTAGAATTGGATGGCGTCCTTGGATTTACCATTGTTGATAATATTTTGCAGCAAATTGCCCAACAATCAAAAAATGCTCTGAACCCAGGCGATCTGGTCGGCATCACCGGACGGTATCAAATAACCTGCTTACTGGTCGATTTACTTACCGATGCACATGCCATGCTGGCCGCCCATAAAATCCTACGAATCCTGACACCTCCATTTGAGCTTGATAGAAAAAATATCATCCTGGTTCCGCGTTTTGGCGTGGCAGTGAACAATGAAAGCGGTTACGCGTTAGATCAATTGATGTGTAACGCAAGCACGGCTGTGCGCCAAGCAAAACTGGAACAACTTCCGATCAAGCTCTTTGACGCCGAAATGCAAGATCCGCTAATGTTCCAAATTGATCTCTGGTCAGATTTAGGCCACGCTATCGAAAATGGCGGATTGTATTTAGGGTATCAACCTCAGATCGATATTGCCAGTGGCAGGATCAAATCCACTGAAGCCCTACTACGATGGCATCATCCACATCACGGACCGATCCGTACCGATAAATTAATCCAAGTTGCTGAAGGCACCTCGCTCATGCCCAAACTCACGCTATGGGTTTTCCATACCGCATTAAGGGAATGTTCCGAGTATCGGAGAGCAGGATTAAACGCCGGTGTTTCGATCAATTTTTCAGCTGACGACCTGCGCGACCCTGAACTTACCGAACTCGTTCTACAGGGCTTATCTCTCTGGAACGTACCGCCAGAAGATATCACCATTGAACTGACCGAAACAGCTGTTATGGACAATCAAGCAGGAACACTGGATACCTTATGTCAACTCAAGGATATGGGATTAAAACTGGCCATGGATGACTTTGGAACCGGTTATTCATCAATGGCACGCATGCTGGACTTACCTTTGGACGAAGTTAAGATTGACATGGTTTTTGTCCGGCATATGACAACACATCATAAACACGACCGGATCGTCGACTCGATGATCAATCTTGCGCACCGGTTGAATCTATCCGTAGTTGCCGAAGGCGTGGAAGATATTGCAACCTATGAACGCCTGCGCACGTTGGGGTGTGACGTGATTCAAGGTTACCTCTTTGGTAAGGCCATGCCGCTACCGGAACTCATCAGAACTAGCATCGATCAATCCCCTGCCTACCTCTTGCAGACAGCATCGCAAACAACCGCATAAGAAGAATCTCTGATCGTACTGGGATTGACAAGTTATTCAGTGTTTAGAAGCATTAGGAAATAAAAGCGGAAGCCGAGGCCGAAGTTAATTTAAGCATTCTTTTCATTTCACTTTCCCCTTCTTAGTTGATTAAAATCTCAGACAACCCTTGCAATATATAAAAATTAATTACTATTCAATTACTTATAAACCAGAAATACCCTAAAACCATGTCATTTTTTGTAGTCAGATTTTCCAGCGCTTTTACCAAACTCATCCGCCCCAAGCACTCTAGCGCTCTAGCGCTCTAGAAATTCTGATTCTTGCCTAATCAAGCCCCGGAATCTCGAATTCATTTTGATCAATCGATAATCCGGCGCGAGTAAAAAACTCTGCACTGATTTTTGAGACAGGCACATCCTGGCATTTGAGATTGGCGATCACTTGATGGCTTCTCTCCACCGCAATGCCGTCTTTCGTTCCCCAACCCTTACCGATAGCGGTATACACAATGTAATGATACTCTCCGTTGATAAAACGCAAATAACCGCCGCCGCCGCCCGCAAATATCAAGGTGCGCGCCTGGATAAATTGAACAACTGGAACTGATGCGTCATTCACAGCCGGAAATGTCAGTTCAGGCATGCCAAGTGGCCCAAATCGATATTGCAGATAACCGCTGCTAGCGGAGAAATCATTCGAGGCGCAGACTGAAACTGTTTTCTCGCCCAGTGAACAGGAAAATATCACTTGCTCCTCCCCTTGGCAGTGCGATTCCGCTGCATTCACAGGAGCAGGCAAAGAAAGCAAGCCTATTAAAGTGCAAAAGCAAACAGTTGCCGTTCTCAAACCAGCAAAGCATAATAATTTTTAAAAAACTTGATGCGATCCTCCAAGCCATTGAGACCACCATTTACTTTCTTGGTTATTTTCGTCACTACCTCATCGCCGGCACCTGCATCGGCCAATGCGTTGAGTGACCGAATATCCCAGAACCATGCCGCCGACAGCAAAGGGAATTGCGATGCCACTAAGTCGGGCTTATCCAAAACATCATCGCTGACACTGTTAGCAAAAGCACTGTAGTTGTCTTTGCCAGTCAACTGAATATACCCTCTGCCACGGTATTTATAGCCCTCCTTGCTGGCTTCGTTGCCATTACCCATTCTGCCGCCATAAACTCGTGACGCTATTTTCTCTGGCTGACGCGCATAATTTTCCGCTAAATTCCCCGGAAAATACCTGGGGAAGACTTTCTTCAAGCCCGCAGCAGAATAATTCAAATTTTCTTCTCGTGTTTTAAACTCCGCACTCTCATGCGCACACTGCGCGAGAAAGTGTGCCAGTCGCAAGGATGTATTGATATCAAACTTTGCCGCACAATCAGGAATTTGATCAAGCACGGTATCTGGAACATGGGTTTTCAATCGATCTAGCGCTAACATCATTCCCCCAAAATTTTATGCAGTTAATGATTCTGCCAAAGTACAATGGATACTCAGTTACACATTATAATCACAATTTTTAAAGCACCTGCTGAATATGGCCTCGATTAAACCGCTTCCCGAGCTGTTAATCAATCAAATCGCTGCTGGCGAAGTGGTTGAACGTCCGGCTGCTGCGCTTAAAGAAATTCTTGAAAACAGTGTTGATGCTGGCGCCAGGAGAATTACCGTACAACTTCAGCAAGGCGGCGTGAAGCAGATTCGCGTCGCTGATGACGGCGCTGGCATTGCTAAAGATGAATTGCAGTTAGCCTTGACACGCCACAGCACCAGCAAAATCAGCACACTGGAAGATTTGCATCAGATCACCAGCCTGGGCTTTCGTGGTGAGGCGTTAGCTAGCATTGCAGCGGTTTCACGCTTGACCTTGACTAGCCGTCCTGCAGAGCAAAGCCATGCCTGGCAAATTCTGGTAGAAGGTAAAACAGTCTCGCAGCCCACGCCTTCGTCATTGACACAGGGCACAACGTTGGATATCAATGATTTGTACTTCAATATTCCTGCCAGACGCAAATTTCTGAAGTCGGAAGCCACCGAATTTGCACATTGCGACGAGACCTTTAAACGCATTGCCTTATCGCAAGCGAGCATTGAATTCGTTCTACAACATAATGGCAAAGCACGGCGACATTTACGTGCAGGCGATTCAACGCAAAGAATTGCAGCGGTGTTAGGGGAAGAATTCAAACAAACCGCCGCCTGGATTGACGAACAGTCAGCCGAGATGCATTTACACGGCATGGTTGCGTTACCGGCTTATGCGCGTTCATCGCGCGATACGCAGTATTTCTTTGTCAACCATCGTTTCGTCAACGACAAGCTGATTTCTCATGCGCTGCGCGAAGCCTATCGGGATGTGCTGCATCTGGACCGGCATCCGGCTTTTGTTTTGTTTCTTGACCTCAATCCGGAAGGCGTTGATGTCAATGTACATCCGACCAAAACAGAAGTGCGTTTCCGCGAACCGCGTGCGCTGCATCAATTTATTTTTCATGCAATCAACAAAGCACTGGCTTTACCGCAAACAGAATCACAGTTTAAAGTACCAACACCAATCGCTCGATCTTATCCGGCTTATCCCAAAACTGGCCAAGCTCAGGCTGGTTTGGTATCGCAACCGGTCAGCTTTTACGGCACCTTGTTTGGCACAGAAGCCCGTTCTATCCCTACAGTCCCGACTAACCTAACTCCTGCAATACCGACAGCAAGGACTGATCAATCCATCGCGGTGGAAGTAACTCAAGACAACCATCCGCTCGGTTTTGCGTTGGGGCAACTGCACGGCATTTATATTCTGGCGCAAAACGTGCGAGGACTGATAGTTGTCGACATGCATGCCGCACATGAACGGATTATGTATGAAAAACTCAAACAAGCGCTTGATCAACACGAAATACCGAAGCAATCGTTGCTCATTCCGGTCACCTTTTATGCCGACCAGCTGAATGTCGCCGTGATCGAAGAAAACCAGGCAACCCTGGATCAACTGGGATTTGAGATTGCAGTGCTCTCGCCAACTACTGTGGCAGTGCGCGCAGTGCCAACCACACTGCAACATGCAGATATTGCACAGCTTGCGCGCGACATTCTGCACGAAATCCGCGAATACGGCGCCAGTCAGATTCTAACCGCCAAACGCAATGAAATACTAGCAACAATGGCTTGCCACGGCGCAATTCGTGCCAACCGCAAGCTGACCCTTGAAGAAATGAATGCCTTGCTGCGTGAAATGGAAATGACCGAACGCGCCAATCAATGCAACCACGGCAGACCCACGTGGTTTGAAACCAGTTTGGCTGATCTGGACAAGTTGTTTATGCGCGGAAAGTAAACAAGCCGTTACTGACCCGCAAGTATTTTAGTGAATCCTTCGTCATCAAACCTCAATGCTTTGAGTTCATTGAAATCCTGCTCGCTGGAAGCGTGGGAGTCCTTGGTCAATCTAACAACAAAATCACTTCCTTGCCCCTTCGCCCAATCCGGTCGCAAGCGGTACAACTGATACTCTTATGGCCACAGCAAATTAGAACCCAAGTTGTGATACAGCTTAATAAAGGCTATGTAACAATTAATTATTGAATTGTTTGTCCAACGTGCATTGAGATATAGAGGTGTGCACAATGAAATCAACGGAATTCAAAGCATGGATGGAATTGATTGAACGCATGAG
>NZ_JALHQJ010000044.1 GCF_022842015.1 Nitrosomonas sp.
GTTTAATTGCTAATCCTAGCCATTTTTTGGACAATTGATCGGTTAATCCCAGGGAAGTGGGACGTGTATCAGGGTGCCAGGTTGCCAGCAGATAGTCTTCACAATTCAGTGTGAACGCCGTGTAACGTGAACGCATGAGGATTTCTGCGGTGGTGACTGGTTCACCCTGATCGAGGTAACGGCTGCAGCAATCAGCGTATCGTTTGTCGCTGCCACAAGGACAAGGGTAAGCCAATGTTTCTAAACGAGTGATATTCGTATTCATATACAATGCGGTTTGTCTATTGTTGTAATTTATCACAGTCCGCATGAATATTGCCTTGATCCCTACCATGAACGCTTCATCGCGTCGTATAGCGCATTTGGATATGGACGCTTTTTATGCCTCGGTTGAGTTGTTGCGTTACCCCGAGCTACACGGCTTGCCAGTTGTGATCGGTGGACGCAACGAGCACCAGCCGGTGGTGCAAGCGGATGGCAGAAGGCATTTTTACCGCTTGCGTGATTATGTTGGTCGCGGAGTTATTACGACCGCTACGTATGAGGCGCGTGCATTGGGAGTCCATTCCGCCATGGGTGTCATGAAAGCCGCGCATCTGGCGCCGGATGCGGTTTTGCTGCCGGTGGATTTTGCTATTTACCGGCATTATTCGCGCTTGTTTAAAGTGGCTGTTATGGGTGTGGCCCCACGAATTGAGGATTCTGGCATCGATGAGATATACATTGATTTGGGTGACTTGCCGGATGAGATATTGCCATTGGCAAAATGTATCAAACAGGCGGTCAAGGATGCGACCGGACTTTCTTGTTCGATTGGGATCGCGCCGAATAAATTATTATCTAAAATTTGTTCGGACTTGGAAAAGCCTGATGGTTTGACCATCCTCGAGATGTCTGACATCCCGCAGCGAATTTGGCCGTTACCGGTACATAAAATCAATGGTATTGGCCCTAAAGCTGCCAATAAGCTTGCGTTACTGGGTATTACTACGATTGCTGAATTGGCACAAGCTGAATTAAGTTTTCTCCGGCTTCACTTCGGGCGCAGCTACTCAATCTGGCTATATGAAGCATCGCGCGGCATTGATGCACGCCCGGTCATTACCGATGCGGAACCTAAGTCGATCAGCCGGGAAACTACATTTGAGCGGGATTTGCACCCGCGGCAGGATCGTTCCGAATTATCCGAAGCATTTACTGCATTGTGTATCCAAGTCGCTGATGACCTGAAACGCAAAGGTTATGTTGGTCGTACTGTTTGTATCAAGTTACGCTTTGAGGATTTTCATACGCTTACACGTGATTGTTCATTGACTTCACATACCGGAGATCCAGTTTTGATACGTCGTGCTGCTGGAGAATGTTTGCGGCGTGTGTCATTGCAGAAAAGAATCAGATTGCTCGGCATAAAAGTCACCACGCTTTGCTCCGTTAACGCAGCTGCTGAAATTGAATCTCGACAAAGAGAATTGCCATTGCTGCCGTAATACTTTGAAAATAATTAGTTAATCTGATAGTTGCATTGCGACCCGAAGAAAATTTGAAAGGGAGTTGTTATGTTTGATCGCGCTGATTTTTGCCGCATCGCGCCATTCGGAGCTTATGTTTTTTTCATGGTACTGGAGGACATATTATTGAAATTCGGCTGGGAAGCTAATGATTTACGTATGCTCTATATGGTCAAAATAGCTGTTGTGGTTGGGCTGCTTTGGGTGATGCGAAAGGCTTATAGCGAATTGCGTTGGCCAGTCGCCAGCAGTTTTCAAGCCTGGATGGTTGCAATATCCGCGGGTGTCATAGTCTTTATTGCCTGGATTAATTTGACCGCAGATTGGATGGTGATGGGAGACCCCGTTGGTTTTGATCCGCGTGATAATAATGAGATTGATTGGTTTTTGGTAACTGTGAGATTGATTGGCGCGGCTCTGGTGGTTCCCGTAATGGAGGAATTGTTTTGGCGATCCTTCCTGATGCGCTGGATTGATCACCCCAATTTTCTTACAGTTAATCCCGCGCAAGTCGGATTAAAAGCCTTTTGTATCACGGCAGCACTTTTCGCACTTGCACACAGTTTATGGTTTGCCGGATTGTTTGCCGGTATTGTTTATAATTTACTGTATATGCGTAGCGGAACGCTATGGTCTCCCATTCTTGCTCACGCTACGACCAATGGAATTTTAGGCATCTGGATTATCTATACAGGTAATTGGGGCTTTTGGTAAAGGGAAGGGGTTTTGTGGCGCGATTATTTTCTTCCCTTCATTTATATCACGCTTTCAGGATGCTCCACTATTTCCTGATAAATTAGGTGTCTTAACATAAACGTCTGGTCTGGTTTCATTTCAGTAAACTCAACCCCCGAAAAGATTACTTTATTATTGTGTTGTTTAGAAGATCTGATGATGGCCATAATAGATAATGGAATTTCCTTGTCATCTAATGTGATAGTAAAAGATAAGGATACAACTGAACCTGGTGTTCCCAAAGGTATTGTTGAATTGATTCCAGCGCCATAAAAACTCAGATCTACGATATTGATTGGCGTAGTTTCCTCGGCGAGAGTCGCTTGATAATTACATTTAATTCTTCGTGATTTTCGAAAACACTGCCTCTGTATATTCTGAGGAAAAGATAAATGTAAAAATTTATAAGGTACTTTTATAATTTTATCGACATAAGTAGAGAATTTATAGGCATTCTGCCCGGAAATTAAGCGTGCACTAATCTGATCGCCTTCAACGAAAGGCGATCCAGTTAACTGACCAGATGTTGGCATAGTTACAATTAAAGTGCTGCCTGGCACATAGCCGATCATGGATGTTGCATGTGAATTGTTTGGTTCATCAGAATTCTTGGCATATGTGGTTAAAGTTAAATACATTTTATGACCTACCTGAAGATGCATGTCTTCAAATTCGATCTTTTCTGATGAATCGTGAGTTGATTCAGTCGCTTCAGTTTTGGTGTTTTGACTATGCATTTTATAAGCTGTTGATTATTAGAGTTGTCTTTCCTCTTATTTAACGACGCTAATAGTTGGATCTTTAGCAATATTAGAAGCATTTTATGATCGATACGGTGGAACAGTACTTTTAAGATTTTCTAATAATCGAGTCGAGTTTTTTCCGGGTTTAATTTGCTGCAGCAAGCTACAAGTGTTTTATTAATTTAAGTCGCTGGAGATAAAGAGGTATTTGGAATGAATCTCAGATTCAATTGATCAAGCTAATACATTTGTTGTATTTTTTCCAATAAAGCAAATATCCATGGAGTTCGCGTTGACCCTTCACGTTATTCAGTGTTAGAGTTCTGTCCATGTGAAGATTAGGGTTTTTAGTTTCTGCTAATGTTTGTATCTTTTGTATAAACATTTTTAAAGGGGGAGTTGATGAAAAATAAAACGATTAATAAGCGCCAGATGCTGCGTGCCGTTACAGGAGGACTGTTACTAATTGGCATGAGTGCATCTGGTGTTTATGCCAACACTGTGACAAGTAGTAATAGCTTCATGAATGCATTAAAAAGTACTGGCATAACGGCCGGTGGCTGGATTCATGGTGGCGCAACATTTAATCCTAGTTCAACGCACGGCTTCAACGGCCCAGTCACATTTTCTGATCAGGCAAATAGGTTCCAATTAAATCAATTAAATTTCTACCTAGAGCGTGCAGTAAAAACAGAAGGTACAGGCTGGGATGTTGGTTTTCGGGCCGATTTTCTATTCGGTACTGATGCAATTTTTACTCAGGCCTATGGTAATCCAGCATTTGATGTAAATAACGGTAGGCCTCTGGCGGATCGGGGAAATTGGGATCTGGATATATGCTGTAATTCTAGCCGAACTTATGGTATTGCAATCCCGCAGGCGTATGCAGAAATTTATGCGCCTGTCGGTAATGGATTGAATGTGAAGGTAGGCCATTTTTATACCCCAATTGGTTTTGAAACGGTTCCTGCTCCAAACAACTTCTTCTATTCACATGCCTACACCATGCAATATGGAGAACCTTTCACACATACCGGTGTACTGGGTAATTACACAGTCAATAAGAATGTTACTGCTATGGCAGGTACAATCGGAGGTAGCGGAACGGGCGGTTGGGACGGCAATTTCGACAAGCAAATGGAAAATTGGGGTGGAATCGGTGGTGTTACCTGGACCAGCGATAATAGTAATACCTCGCTCAATGTTAGTGGTACCGGCAGCACGACATCTACTCGTAACAGTAGTTTCTGGGGTATGTACAGCATTGTGTTTCAGCACAAATTCACAGACAGAACGCATTTAGTATTGCAACATGATCACGGTTTTGCTGATAACGTGATGCTCTTCAATAATGTTTATAATGGCGTTATCAAAGATGCGGAATGGTTTGGGGTCAATTCACACTTGTACTATGATGTAACTCCCAATGTGTCTGTGGGGGTACGTGCTGAATGGTTTCGCGATCGTGATGGCTTCCGCGTTTTTTCACCAGGCAGGGTAACTGCGGGAACCAACCATCTTGGAAATAGCTATGCGAGTAATATTGGATTACTAGGTACTAGCACACCTGCAGATTATTATGCGGTAACCATCGGTGCTAATTGGAAGGCGCTTAGAACGCTCAAAATGGGTTGGCAGGGGATGAGAGATTTGAATATTCGCCCGAATATCCGGTATGACCGCGTAGATGCACTTCATGAGTCGCTCCAAACATCTGCTTACCGGCCTTTCGGTGGTAATAAAGATCAGATTCTTTTCTCGTTGGACGCAATACTGCCTTTCTAATGTGATATGCATTATGTAGCAATTATTAAAAGATGCGCTTTCGGGCGCATTTTTTTATTCTGCCCTGATCGATTTGCTGTTCTGCCGCAACATTAGCAGCAAATCATTGATGTCATCCGGAGCTGCGATTTCCCACTGACTGATTTGTTCGGTTTGCGGATGGGTCAATGCAAGTTTTTGAGCATGCAGTGCTTGCCGGGGAAAGTTTATCAATATTTGAGCAATTCTTTGCGCTGTTTTTCCAGGTTTGCCTCCATAGACAGGATCACCTACTAAGGCATGCCCGATAGTGCTTAAATGCACCCGGATTTGGTGTGTGCGACCGGTTTCAAGGCTGCACTGAAGTAATGTGCAGCCATCAAATTTTTCAATGACTTGATAGTGCGTGCGTGCGGGTTTTCCTTTGGGTGTAACGGTCATTTTTGTGCGATGAATCGGGTGGCGGCCAATCGGCGCATCGATATTTCCAGCTTGTTTAATTTCTCCTAGAACTAATGCGAGGTAATCGCGTTTTACAGTGCGCTGCTGTAGCTGGCGCACAAGATTTGTTTGTGCTGCAATAGTTTTTGCAACAACCAATAGCCCAGTAGTGTTTTTGTCCAGACGGTGAACAATACCAGCGCGCGGTACATTTTTCAGTTCTGGAGCATGATGTAGTAATGCATTAAGCAAGGTACCTTGCCAGTTGCCATTGCCTGGATGAGTTACCAGTCCAGCGGGTTTGTTGATGATAATGAGCGTTTCATCTTCTTCAATGATGTTTAAATGGATCGCTTCAGCCGCAAAAGGTGATTCAGCTGCGATACTCAGCGGTGAAACCTCGACATGCTCGTTTCCCCATACAAGCTGTTTGGCAGTAGCTATCTGCCGATTCACAAGGATTCTTTTTTCAGCAATCCAGGTTTGCAGACGGCTGCGTGACCAATGTGGTAAAAGCTTTGCCAAAGCTCGATCAAGGCGCAAACCTGCACAATCAATCGGGATCGTTAAGTGTACAACGTCCGTTGCTAATTTGTCGCTTACTGCCGTATGAGGCTTTACGCTATAATCGCCCGTTGTATCTTTGTTTTTTACGGAATTTATCATGTTACATAGTTTAGCGGTATTTCTGGTTCTAGGGTTATCAGCATGTGGTTTGTTGTCAGATCGTACAGATGATCAAGAGGATTGGTCTGTCAATAAATTCTATTCAGAAGCAAGAGAAAAATTGGATGATGGTAGTTACGCTGCGGCTATTAAGCTCTATGAAACTTTAGAATCGCGATATCCTTATGGCAGGATTGCTCAACAAGCGCAACTTGAAATTGCTTATGCGCACTATAAAAATGATGAGCCCGCTTCGGCAATTGCAGCCGCTGATCGATTTATTAAATTGTATCCCAATCATGCAAATGTGGATTACGCATATTATATCAAGGGATTGGCGAATTTTAATGAAGGCTGGGGCATGCTGGGCTTTTTGCTGAAAGGACCGTTTAAGCAGGATATGAGCGAGCGTGATCCAAAAGCCTCGTATGAATCATTTGAAGTTTTCAAGGAATTGGTTGCCCGTTTTCCAGAAAGTAAATATGCGGCAGACTCTAGGCAGCGTATGGCCTATTTGCTTAATTTACTTGCCATGGGTGAGATCCATACTGCGCGATACTACATGAAACGCAAGGCTTATATTGCAGCTGCTAATCGGGCGCAGAATGCAGTCAAGGAATATCCCCCTACACCGGCTACGGAAGAGGCCTTATATATCATGATCAGAGCCTATGAAGCACTGGAAATGTATGACTTAAGGGATGATGCAGAACGTGTGATGCGAATTAATTTCCCAAATAGCATTTTTCTCGCGGAATTACCTGATGTGGGTGCTAAAGCATGGTGGGAGTTTTGGAAGAACTGACAACTCTGGATTCTGCTTGAATCGTTTACAAGTGATCTTTAAGGTGAATCGCCAAGATATCGCATTTCGCATGATATAGCACTCCCTTTGCTGTGGAGCCCATTAATACAGCAAGACCGTGTCGTCCATGAGAGCCTACCACAATCAAGTCAATATTTTCTTTCACAGCAAGCTGAGTGATTTCTTGCTGCGGTTCTCCCCATATCATCCAACAGCACTCTAGTTCAACGTTCAGTTCACTGCTGATTTGAATCAATTTTCCTTTTTCAGCTTCTAGCAGATCATATGATGAATTTTCATTCAAGGGGATTACTGTCCCATAGGGAGTGTCTGGCATGGGAATATTATCTAGTACATGAATGATGTGAAGCTGTGCGTTAAATTGTGCTGCTAGAGATTTCGCTTTATATGCAACCGTGTGGTCGAATCCGGAGAAATCAACAGCGAGTAAAATATTCTGATAATTGTTCATATGGAGTATTTTTCGATTATGGTAATACACAAGAAAAAGTGTAAATTTTACAACAGCGCTGCACTGTATTGCATCCTTGCTGAGCTTTATTTGTATGCCGAGAGCTATTATTGCTCGTCATATCGATGTAGGTATTCTGATAGAAAAGCATTAACACGTAGTTCATATTCTCTGCCAGCATAAGTATGCATATTGAAATGCCTTGCACCAGGTACAATCCATAAATCTTTAGGGATTCTCGCAGCTTCAAAGAGTCTTTCGGTTTCCAATTGAGTGGTGTGCATATCATTGGTTCCGGATATAAACAGCACTGGTGAGTTAAGGTTATTAATCTGGGCAATTGGGCTTAACGCATCCATGGAAGTATCCAGATAAAAAGATAATTGCCATAGCATCAATGGTAGCAATAGTACTCCATATTCCCCAAAATGCAGTTTTAGACGATTTTCAACAGCCTCTTCAATTGTGGGGTGAAGTGATTCGAGAATAACCGCATTCAAGCCCAAATCTTGTTTAGCCAGTACTATCGCTGCGGCACCCAAAGAGGTACCAATTGCACCTATCCGTTCGGCTGGAAATGTTTTTCGTAAGAAAGTAACTGCCGCTTCTATATTCTTAGACTCGCGCAAACCAAAAGTAATGTTATCCCCGACTGTTTCTCCATGTGCTTGCAGGTCAATAATCAAAACAGAAAAGCCCTGATCCTTTAGAAACCGGGCTCGACTTAGCATTTCAAGTCGGTTACTGCGCATTGAGTGAACCAGTAATACCACGCCATTTCCTGGCTTTCCATAGACCAACCAGCCATGCACGGTTGGTCCATCGGTATCAGGAATCTGTACTGATTCAACTGGAAAATCTGTAATTAATAATCCTACAGCAGTCGGTGCCGATGCGGTCAAAATTGTGCCTATAGCAAATATGCTAAGCATGATTGCGAATATAAAAGCCAAAATCTGAATGAGTAGTTTGTGCAGCATGACATTTGGTTATTAATTGCATTGATAATAATTAACCATTGAAAGCGGTTTTTTAAGATTATCAAGGGTTATTATTTTCTCCTGATGTGATGTATGAGGGAAATTTGTTGGTATTGACAGGAGAGCGTGCGATAATTTACATATCCATCTTGTTGATTTCTTTATTTTTGCTAGAAGGGAAGGCGCTATTTTTGTCGGTTCTGTACTATTGTGGCGAACGCCAAGGTGCAATCTCATGCTCAGCTATCAACCGGTGCTTGCTGATACCGGCATCATCAAAATCGGCTTGTTCAAACGCACTGATCTGATAAGCTCCGGAAGCCACATGGATTATGATATGCCCATCGGCAACTGCAATTTGGCTGCTACCACCTTTGCGCAATTGGATACTAAAGCGAGTTCCGGAATTTTTAATTATGGCATTGCCGACTTTTACTTCAAGCTGATTGACGGCATTTTTATGAATGTCAAAATAAACATTTCCTTTGAGCAACTCAACCTGCAGCGGTTGACTTTCTTTCACCGTTACAGAACTCAGCAGATCCAGCGCCATGTCAATACCCGGTGCTATCGAAGCGACAAGTTGTTCATCACTGTTGGTTTCATAGAAACGGATACTATGGGGTTTGCCAAAATGCCAAGTCATCAGACCTAGTAGCACACAAATGCCGATGATCGCGCAATGTACTAAGAAGCGCTGCCAACTAAAAACAAAATTAAAGGGTTGTATTACGGGTGGTTCAGGTTCCTGCATTTGTAATTAGCAAGTGGCGAATAAACAGAAAGGTATAAATTATATACTGTGGATGTTTTTTTTGCTCCGTCATTTAGAGTTGGTTTTAGTTTGCTGCACATGAAAGTATATTGAGGTGTTAATGTTGGTGTTGTTGGCAATGTTAAGGAGTTCAGATTTCTGACTATCTTTAGGCTGCCAGGATGCGCGAAATATTTTGCTTGAATGTATCTGGACAGAAGGGTTTTATGATAAAACCTACAGCCCCTGCGCTAGTAGCTTGTTTAAATAATTCACGGCTGGCTAAGGCTGTGATCATCATGACTTTTGTTGCATCATTTTGACTCTTGATGATTTTCAAGGCTTCTAATCCATCCATCATGGGCATTTCGAAATCTATGCATGCAATGTCAGGTTTGTGTTCTGCTACAAGTTCGGTGGCTTGCATGCCATCATAGGCTTCCCCGATTACTTCAATTCCCATTTGTGTCAGAATTGCTATCAACAGTCGTCGCATTACCAGACTATCATCGGCAACAACTGCCTTTGCGTGATACGTGCTATTCTCGAAGAAACTATGCTCTTTAGTCAGGATGAGTAACTGTTTTTTTGCATGGGTCACTTCTTGTAGTACATCAAAGATTTTCTTCTGAGAGAATGGTTTATAGATAAATCCATCAACACCTAACATGGCTGCAACCTGTTTCAGCATGGCATCTTCACTGCCGGTAATCATTACCACGAGAAGGTCTGGATATACAGCGCGAATCTCACCCAAAAGATGCATGCCATCTTTGTTGGGTAATAAGTGATCAAGGCAGACGATATCTGGATCTAGCTTCTCAATTGTGGGAAGAAGTTTTTCACCACTATTAAGTTCTCCTACAACTAGATATTCATTGCTGTTTAGCATCGCCCGTAGCGTGGTGCGCATGACAACACAATCGTCAACAATAAGAATTTTTATTCTTTTGAATAATTGATTCATGACGGTTATCTTATAACATAGCCCTTAACAAGAGAATTTTTGTAATCATTCTGGAATAGATTAAATGGCGTGCATGGGGAGGTTTATTCTAAGCTTCCATAATGGAACTATTACTAAGAAGTGTTATACAAGTATCTAATATATATATTTAATTAACAAACAAATATTACGGCATAATAGAGAGAAAGTATAGAGGATACAGTGCCTCATGTATAGGAATATTCTTTCATTCTTTATGGGAGATATTGATATTGAAATAATGAAGACTCCTGCCAACCTTCCTGTTAGCAAAATAAATGACTACAATGGCGTTAGTTCAGGTAATGGAGGAGTGGAATAGAGATACAGATGAGTTTTGGATCAATAGAACTCAATATCTGAAGATAGGTAGCGTGTTGCTGATGAATTATGCACTGATGATTGGATGCAACTACGACTGAGCCTAAGGGGTTTATACAGCGTGAGCTATTGAGCGTGAGTTTCTATCGGTGAGCAAAAGTTGTCGTTAATAGTTTCTAAAAATTATATAGACTCCTTGGTTTTACTATTATTCTTCCTCTGGCGTTGTTTAATCATTTGCTTGATTCCCAACGGATCATTTAAAAGCACCAATTTGTGGTGGTGAAATCAGATCTGTCCTCTTAAATGTAAATAAAAGAAACACGGTATAATCGTTGTAATGCGTTTCAGCAAAAAATGGTGCGCTCGATTTAACAAATCGATTTGATGGCAATTCATAAATGTCAAAGTACAATTTTACAAATCCCGTTTGGTACTGTGCTTTAAAAAGAGCTAACTCGGGAGTAGAAAAAGGAATGATTGCACTCTGGATTGGTGGTAACCCAAAAAAGGTTTCTCCGAACTCTGTTCCCAAAGAACTCACAATTACATTAATACGATGTGTGGCCTTATCAATATCACCCTGCACATGATATCCCTCTTCTCCAAACCAACCAGCCATGACATTGTAGCCCTGTTTTCCCAACCATCCAGCCATAATTTGACGTACGATCTTTTGGTCTTCGCTAACTCCTGAAGTATCAAGTACGACACTTGCGCCATGAGGAATTGGTAATGGGGTTTCGAGCCGTTCAGGAAGGCTTTTTATTACCACATCACTCAACAATAATTGCTCAATTGCTGACCTGGCAGACGAGGTTGGTTTGTGTATTGTTGAGCATGCTGACAGAATTCCTAGTGCAACTAGGCTTAAAGTTAGAGTGGATATTATTTTAATCATCAATCTCTTATGACCTCGTATTTTTATAATGGCAGAGGAGAAGTGGTAATACCTTCCATCATTTATAGTGTAACATGCCTTAAAGTCCGCACTGGGTAAAGAGGCCATATCAAACCAAACGGAACTTAATAATAAAATTGAATTATTAATCAATGCATTGTGTTATTGGTGTTTCGTGTTTCACGTATTCCACCTTACCCGTAAAAATAATTCAAAGAATTAAGTCCCTAACTATGCCGGAAGGGGGAGGAGCTTCACGGGTGAGTACTTTTTGGAACGTGGGTCTTTTGTTCCGACGGTTGAGCTAGATGAAGACATCGTTTGAGCTTACATCCGTAACCAGGAGAAAGAAGATCCGAGGTATAACAAAATGAAGCTAGAGATGGGGTAGGCGCACGTTATTGCAAGCCGCCGGCTTTGTTGGTGGTATTTGAGATTTTACTCTGAACTTGTTTTTCCCTGTAGCAAGTCCACGGCGTTGTTTATTCTTTATCTTTTAACCAGCTTTCCCGAATACCTCTTGCTTGCGAAAAAGACTGCTCCAGTGTACCGCCATCATGTCTTTTTAACATCTCCTGCAATTTATTCAGTTCTCCCTGATATGCATCAATCTGCGCAAGTAAAGTTTCGCGATTTGCTAAACAAATATCGCGCCACATTTCCGGGGAACTGCTAGCGATGCGAGTGAAGTCACGGAAACCGCTGCCCGCGAAACGAAGCATATTTTCAGGTTGATTAGTGCTGTTGAGGTGATTCATCAACGTGAAAGCGAGAATATGTGGTAAATGGCTAGTTGCGGCGAGAACTTGATCGTGTTCATCGGCAGGCATAAGCGAGACTTGTGCGCCGCAGGCTTGCCATAATTGTTCGACTCGTGCGACAGCGTCGGTGCTGGTTTCCGGTAGAGGAGTGAGAATGACATGTTTGTTAAGATACAAATCAGGTTGCGCGGCTTGTACTCCGCTTTGTTCGGCGCCGGCGATCGGGTGGCCAGGGACAAAATGATGCCGACTTTGCATCGAAAGATAGTGGCGTGCTGCAGCCGTCACATCCTGTTTGGTGCTACCGGCGTCGGTAACGATGGTGTTGGCGTGCAAATGGGGAGCGATGCTTTCCATGATATCCCTGGTTTGACCCACCGGCATCGCAAGGAACACCAAATCTGCATTGTGCAGAGCGGAAGCGATATCATTTGCGATTTCATCAATCACGCCGAGCTCAATGGCGCATTGCATGTTTTGTTGGCTGCGGCCAACGCCGACGATATGTTTGGTCAGGCCGGCGTTGCGTAAGGCCTGTGCAAATGATCCACCGATCAGGCCTACGCCGATAATAACCAGCTTATTGAGTATTGCGATATTTGTCATTGGCAGCGCTTGATCAAGTTTTTGATTAATTCAATTCGCTTAATGCCAGTTCCAGTGCTTCCAAGAATCGTTTGTTTTGCGATTCCAATCCAACTGTAACCCGGAGATGATTGGGCATTTCATAAATACCGAGTGGGCGGACAATGATGCCTTGTTGCAGCAATTTTTGATAAACTTCCAAGGTGTTGGATGCATCACCATTGACGCGAAAACTGATGAAATTGCCATATGAGGGAATGCATTCGATGCTCATTTTGCGAAAACCATCTGTGAGTTGTAGCATGCCCGCACGATTTAGCGCATATGAACGCTGTACGAATTCGGCATCGTGTAATGCGGCCAAAGCACCTACCAAACCAATGCTGCTGACATTGAATGGCTGGCGTACGCGATTCATCAGGTTAGCAACATCCGGATGAGCCAGACCGAATCCAACGCGTACACCGGCCAAGCCGTAGGCTTTAGAGAAAGTGCGTGTGATCAGCAAGTTGGAGAACCGTTTCAACCAGCTGATACTGTCCGGTTTATTTGCTTCAGGTAAGTATTCGTAATAGGCTTCATCGATAACGACTAATACATCACGGGAGACGCGCTCCATGAATCGGCATAGCTCATCTTCGCTGGATAAGGTGCCAGTCGGGTTATTCGGACTGGCGATGAACGCGATGCGTGTTTCCGGTGTGATGGCATCTAGCATCGCTGGCAAGTCATGGCCATACTCGCGGGCAGGAACCGATATGCCGTTGGCACCGATCATCTGCACTACCAGTGGATAAACGGCAAAAGCATGCTGTGAATACACAGCAGCGGCACCTGGTTTCAGAAATACACGAGCGGCCAGGTCTAAAACATCATTGGAGCCATTGCCCAGAATAATTTGTTCCGGATCAATTTCATAGCGTTTGGAAAGTGCGGCTTTCAATTCGTAGCCGCTGCCGTCTGGATAGAGCGCGATATCGTGCAATGCGTTTATTATCGCATCTAATGCGAGCGGGCTGGTACCCAGCGGATTCTCGTTGGAAGCCAGTTTGATTACATGCGCTTCATCCAGCCCCATTTCTCGTGCCAGTTCGGAAATGGGTTTGCCCGGCTGATAAGGTTGGATAGAACGGATATATTCTGGAGCAAAGTCACAGAGATTCATAAGATTAAGTGTGTTGTTGAGTAAAAATATCGGGAGTTGAATAATTCAATCGTGTGACTATTGGGTGATGGTGAGAGGTTACGTCGCCGGATACGATCCCAAGATTTTCAGAAAAGCTGCTTTATTGCGTAATTCTGTCAGTGCGGCAGCCACGTTTTGATCTTGCTGGTGTCCTTCAATATCCACAAAAAAAACATATTGCCATAGACCTGCGCGCGATGGGCGCGACTCCAAACGGCTCATACTGACGCCATACTGTGCCAGCGGCTCGAGCAATTTATAGATTGCCCCGGAATGATTGTTGGTTGACATGATGAGAGAAGTTTTATCTTTTCCTGAAATATCTACCATCTGCTTACCAATAACTAGAAAGCGCGTAGTATTTTTCGGATCATCTTCGATGTTTTCAGCGCAGATGGAAAGTCCGAACAATTCGGCTGCTCTCTTGCTTGCTATTGCCGCTCCATGCTTGTCTGCTGCTGCATGTCGAGCTGCATCGGCATTGCTGGCGGTTGTGACAAAGGCAATATCGGAAATTTGTGGTAAATTGATTCTTAGCCACTGATGACATTGTGCGAAAGACTGCGGGTGAGTATAGATTTTTTTGATGTGCGATAATCCAGTTTGCTGCGCCATGAGAAATTGATGGATAGCTAGTTGGATTTCGCCACAAATGATCAGCGACGTTTGCAGCAGTAAATCCATGGTTCTGCTAACTGCGCCCTCGGTAGAGTTCTCCACTGGCACCACTCCATAATTAGCTATATCCGATTCTACAGCGCGAAATACTTCGTCGATAGAATCGCACGCTAGGGTTGTAATAGCATTGCCAAAACGTTTTAATGCTGCGTCTTCGGAGAAAGTGCCGCTAGGCCCGAGATAAGCTACGCTCATTGGCTTTTCCAATGCACGGCATACCGACATGATTTCGATGAACAATTGTTTGATTTGTTTGTTGCTGATGGGGCCGGGATTCTGCTCCTGCATGCTTGTCAGTATTTGCGCTTCACGTTCAGGGCGATAAATAATGCCGCTCTTTTTAATCTTGCCGATTTGCTGTGCCAGTTCGGCACGTTTGCTCACCAGTTGAAGCAGTTCATTGTCAATGGCGTCAATTTGGTCGCGTAATTTTTTGAGTTCTTCTGACATAAGCGGTGAGAATTTTAGCGGAACAATACGGTATCGAAGTCTATTGAGTAAGTGGTAGATATCGCGCCATGAGCACACCGGCTATGGCGGCGATTTCATCCAATGCATGTTGTGGCACCGGGCTGTCGACATCGACCAGTGTGAAAGCCATTTCTCCTCGTGACTTGTTGATCATGTTGTGGATATTCAATCCGGCCTTGGCCATGCTGGTGGATATTTGCCCCACAATATTGGGCACGTTGGCATTGGCAACTGCCATCCGATAGGGCGATTCCCGCTCCATCTGTATATCGGGAAAATTGACTGTATGAGTGATGTTACCGTTTTGCAGATAATCAATGAGTTGATCTACTACCATAACGGCGCAATTTTCTTCCGATTCCTGTGTTGATGCACCGATATGCGGTAACGTAATGACTGACCTCTGATGCTGCAATTTCTGACTGGGAAAGTCATTGACATAAGTTTTGATTTTGTTTGTTGCAATACCGGTTAGAACAGCTTCTTCATCGACAATTGTACTGCGCGAAAAATTCAATAGAATCACATTATGTTTCATTAACTTGATGCTTTTGTCATTGATTAGATGACGGGTGGAATCAAGTAGTGGAACATGCACGCTGATAAACTCGCTGTGGCGCAGGAGATCTTCTATGCTATTAGCTTTCTTGACTTCGGCTGACAAATTCCACGCTGAGTCCACAGTAATTTGGGGGTCATAACCGATTACTTTCATACCTAGCTTGAGCGCAGAATTGGCTACCAGCCTGCCGATTTCACCCAACCCGATGATGCCGAGTGTGCGTCCGGGCAATTCAATACCAGAAAAATCTTTTTTCCCATCTTCAGCTTGTTTGTTCAACATCACATCATCGCCTTGCAGATTCTCAACAAACTTCAACGCAGGTACCAGATTCCGCGCAGCCAAGAACAGGCTGGCTAAAACCAGTTCTTTAACTGCATTGGCATTCGCGCCAGGCGTATTAAACACGGGAATGCCACGGTTATTCATATCAGGTACCGGAACGTTATTGGTGCCGGCGCCGGCGCGGCCAATCGCTTTAACGCTGACAGGGATATGCTGATTTAACATGTTATGCGAACGCACCAGAATTGCATCCGGTTCAGCAATATCTTTGCCAATCTGATAAGTTTCCGCTGGAAAGCGACACAACCCATGATGAGAAATCTGGTTGAGTGTGAGAATCTTAAAGATATTATGTCGATGTTCAGGCATGCTGATTGGCGAATTCTTTCATAAATGCAACTAATTTTTCAACACCTTCAACCGGCATGGCATTGTATATTGATGCACGCATACCACCTACGGAACGGTGGCCTTTTAACTGAATCAGACCATTGCTACTGGCCTGCTTGAGAAATCCTTCGTCCAGCGCAGGGTTTTTCAATGTAAAGGGAACATTCATCAGTGATCGATCTGCTTTGGCTACTGGGCAGTGATAAAAATCATTGTTATCCAGCAAGTCATACAGTAAGTTGGCTTTGGTGATATTGGTTTGTTCCATTGCGGTCAATCCGCCTTTATTTTTCAGCCATGCAAATACCAATCCGGTAATATACATGGCGTAAGTAGGTGGTGTGTTGTACATTGAATCATTTTGTGCATGGATCTGATAATTGTATAACGTTGGCGTGCCTGGCAGTGGCTTACCTAATAAATCTTCGCGGACTACGACCAGTGTTAACCCAGCAGGCCCGAGGTTTTTTTGTGCACCTGCATAGATCAGTCCAAACCGCGTGATATCCAACGGTCGTGACAAGATATCGGATGACATATCGACTACCAGTGGAATGCCGCTGTGTGAATCAATTTCTGGTACCCAATGAAACTCGACACCACCAATAGTCTCATTGCTGGTGTAATGAATATAGGCTGCTTCAGGATCCAGATGCCATTTATCTTGCGTAGGCACATATGTGAAATTAGTGTCTGCCGAGGAAGCGGCGACGTTGATCGTGCAATAACGGGCAGCCTCTTCGATGGCTTTGGTTGACCACTGGCCGGTATTAATATAGTCCGCTTTTATTTTGCCACGCAACAGATTCATTGGCACCATGGAGAATTGACTGGAAGCCCCGCCTTGTAGAAATAACACTTTGTAATTTTCTGGAATGCCAATCAGTTCACGAAAATCGCTTTCGGTTTTTTCGGCAATTGACATGAATTCCTTGCCTCGATGACTCATTTCCATTACGGACATGCCGCTACCGTGCCAATCTAGCATTTCTTCGCGTGCTTGCTGCAGTACTTCTTTGGGAATAACTGCAGGGCCTGCGCTAAAGTTATAGATCTGATCCATCGCGTTATTTGCGGTTAAGTTTTGGTGAGTTATTAACTTTCATCATCATCTTCTTCGCTTTCCACTACTCGCTCTAGGCCGGCCAGTTTCTCGCCGGGATCCAGGTTGATAAGAGTAACGCCTTGCGTGGCGCGACTCATTTCCCGCACTTCATTAACACGGGTGCGAATCAATACGCCGCCGGAAGTGATTAGCATAATTTCGTCGTCGGGTTTTACCAGTTTTGCCGTAACGACCTTGCCGTTACGCGCGCTGGTAATGATTGCGATCATGCCTTGAGTGCCGCGGTTATGGCGTGTGTATTCGCCAATCGGAGTGCGCTTTCCATAACCGTTCTCAGTGGCTGTTAATACTGCGAGATCTTCATTCTCAGCGACTAACATAGAGATGACTTTATGCCCTGAACCCAACTTCATGCCGCGCACGCCACGGGCGGCGCGTCCCATTGGACGCACGTCATTTTCGCTGAAGCGCATGGCTTTGCCATTGTCTGAGAACAGCATCACATCATGTTTGCCTTCGGTCAATTCAACACCAATGAGAAAGTCCCCTGCATCCAATCCAATCGCAATAATGCCATTGTTGCGCGGACGGGAAAAGTCCGATAACGGTGTTTTCTTGACCGTACCAAAAGAAGTCGCCATAAAGACAAAGCGATTTTCATCAAAGGTTTTGACCGGTAGAATTGCGTTGATTTTTTCGCCTTCTTCCAGTTGTACCCAGTTGATGATTGGTTTGCCACGGGATTGCCGGCCACCTTGAGGCACTTCATACACCTTGATCCAATACACACGTCCCAAGCTTGAGAAACACAGGATATAGTCGTGCGTGTTGGCAATGAATAATTTGTCAATGAAGTCGTCCTCCTTGGTGCTGGTTGCCAGCTTGCCGCGCCCGCCACGCTTTTGTGCGCGGTAATCATCCAGCAGTTGGGACTTGATATAACCAGTATGTGACAGTGTAACTACGACATCCGCTGGTGTGATCAGATCTTCCATGCTTAAATCTTGCGTGTCGACAATGATTTCACTGCGGCGTTTGTCGCCGAATTGTTGTTTGATTGCATCCAGCTCTTCGGTAATGATCTGGGTGATGCGTCCTGGATTCGCCAGAATGTCGAGATAGTCAATAATCTTTTCAATCACATCCTTATATTCATCAACAATCTTTTCTTGTTCGAGACCGGTGAGGCGTTGTAAACGTAATTCCAGAATCGCTTGTGCTTGGGCATCAGATAAACGGTAGCCCTGTGCTTGTAATCCAAACATGTTATCCAAACCCTCAGGACGCAGCGAGCCAGCGTCCGCCATTGCTCGCGTCAGCATTTCTGCAACTAATTGAGAATGCCATATTCTTGCCATCAGCGCTTCCTTGGCATCAGCTGGTGTCGGGGCTGCTTTGATTAAGGCGATAATTTCATCAACATTAGATAGTGCGACTGCCAGGCCTTCGAGTAAATGACCGCGTTCCCGGGCTTTCTTTAGTTCGAACACAGTGCGGCGCGTGACAACTTCGCGGCGATGACGCAGGAAAGCATCTAGAATCTGCTTTAAATTTAACAGTCGTGGTTGGCCATCAAGCAGAGCGACCATGTTCATGCCAAACGTGTCTTGCATTTGTGTTTCTTTATACAAGTTGTTCAGAATGACCTCGGGCATTTCTCCGCGTTTCAGTTCAATGACAACACGCATGCCGGATTTGTCGGATTCGTCACGTAAATCAGAGATGCCTTCAATTTTTTTATCGCGAACCAGTTCTCCAATGCGAATTAGTAAGTTCGCTTTGTTAACTTGGTAGGGTAATTCGTCAATGATGATAGATTGACGACTACCCTTCTCCAGATCTTCGAAGTGAGTGCGCGCGCGCATAACAACCCTACCACGGCCCGTACGGTAGCCGTCTCGTACACCATTTACACCATAAATAATGCCAGCAGTGGGAAAATCTGGCGCTGGAATTAAGTCAATAAGCTCATCGATACTAATATCGGGGCTCTTGAGTAAGGCGAGACAGGCTTCTACCACTTCGTTAAGGTTGTGCGGTGGAATATTGGTTGCCATGCCGACGGCGATGCCAGATGAACCATTGATTAACAGATTGGGGATTTTAGCGGGCAGTATTAGTGGCTCCTTTTCGGAGTCATCATAATTGGGGCCGAAATCCACTGTTTCCTTGTCAAGATCAATCAACAATTCATGTGCAATACGTGACATACGGATTTCGGTATAGCGCATCGCAGCAGCGTTATCACCATCTACTGAACCGAAGTTGCCTTGCCCATCAATGAGCATATAGCGCAGCGAAAAGTGCTGCGCCATGCGTACAATAGTGTCATAGACGGCAGTATCGCCGTGCGGGTGGTATTTACCAATGACATCGCCAACAATACGCGCAGATTTTTTGTACGGTCTGTTCCAGTCGTTAGAGAGTTCATGCATGGCAAATAACACGCGCCGATGAACCGGCTTTAAACCATCACGAACATCAGGTAAGGCGCGACCTACAATCACACTCATCGCGTAATCAAGATAGGAACGCCGCATTTCTTCTTCAAGACTGATGGGCAGGGTTTCCTTGGCAAATTGATTCATATCTTATGATTTTTTTTGAGAACAGCGGGTTATGGTGCAGAGGTGTATCTTCTTATTAAAGTTTATTAATATAAGAAAATTTATAAACCGCAGCATTCTAACATGCTGTCATAATTTCTTAGTTCTTTGCAGTGTAAAATTGCAAAAATAAGCCGAACATTGGAGAATAAAGCTTGAAAAAGCAGATTAAATAAGTAATTATAATAGTTTTTCCAAATTTTTCTTACTTTGAACATTGAGCTGAGTTAGGGCGCTTAATTGAATTTTCCATCTAAAATTAAAATAAATGTGAGTCTAGTGCTGTGTCCAATTTGATGAATACTTATTTACGGTTGCCCGTTACCTTTGTGAAAGGGGAAGGAGTGTGGTTGTGGGATAATCGCGGTGAGCAGTATTTGGATGCGTTGGCAGGTGTTGCTGTGTGCGGGTTGGGGCATTGTCATCCAAAGTTAACTAAAGCTATTTGTGAACAAGCCGGCGTGTTAATCCATACATCTAATCTTTATAACATTGAGAAACAGGAGCAATTGGCTGATCGTCTGATTGAATTATCAGGAATGGATAATGCTTTCTTTTGTAATTCAGGAGCTGAGGCCAACGAAGCAGCGATTAAACTAGCTCGTTTGCATGGGCATAATAAAGGAATTTCATTGCCCACAATTGTAGTCATGGAGCGCTCATTTCATGGTCGTACCATGGCAACCCTGACGGCTAGTGGAAATCGCAAGGTGCAGGCGGGATTTGAACCCCTGCTATCGGGATTTGTACGTGTTCCCTATAACAGTATGGAGGCGATCACGCAAGTCGCTGCTAACAATAAGGATGTTGTGGCGGTATTGGTGGAGCCATTTCAGGGTGAAGGTGGGGTTAATATTCCCGAGGCGCATTATCTGCAAAAGTTACGTAATCTCTGCGATCAAAACGGATGGCTTTTGATGTTGGATGAGATACAGTCTGGAATCGGACGTAGTGGTAAATGGTTCGCGTTTCAGCATAGCGATATTATGCCGGATGTAATAACATTGGCCAAGGGTTTGGCGGGGGGGGTTCCGATTGGTGCTTGCTTGGCTAGAGGTGTGGCTGCAGAAGTTTTCAAACCGGGTAATCATGCTTCCACCTTCGGGGGTAATCCGCTGGCTTGCGCTGCTGCGATTGAAACCCTGAACGTAATTGCCGATGCAAATCTTCTTGATCATATAACGAGACTGGGTGACTTTATACGTGATAGGCTGAAGAAACAGCTGGCCGGTGTGGTAGGAGTCGTGCAGATCAGAGGTCAGGGTTTGATTGTAGGTGTCGAGCTTTCAGTGCCTTGTGGTGAACTGGTCCAAAAAGCCTTGGAGAGGAAACTACTGATTAATGTAACATCCGATAAAGTGGTGCGCTTGCTGCCTGCGTTTGTGATGCAGCAAAACGAAGCTGAGCAGGTGGTTGACATCACTTGCTCACTAATAAAGGAGTTTTTGAATAACTAATCAGCGTGTATCAAGTTTTGGCGACTGATTGGTTGTTTATTTTGCTATGCAACTTAAGCATTTTCTGCAATTTAATGATTTCTGCCGCGATGAATACGAGTATCTATTTGAACGTACACGCTGGATAAAACAGGAGTTCAAACAATACCGGCAATACTGGCCGTTGAATGATCGAACATTGGCGATGATTTTTGACAAAAATTCAACGCGCACTCGATTATCATTTGAGGCAGGTATGCATCAGTTGGGTGGCGCGGCAATTTATTTGTCAACGCGGGACACACAATTGGGGCGGGGGGAGCCTGTAGAGGATGCTGCACGCGTGATTTCGCGCATGGTAGATCTGGTCATGGTCCGAACATATCAACATGACACTATCAAGCGCTTTGCTGAGAATTCTAGAGTGCCGGTAATCAATGGTTTAACTGATGAATATCATCCGTGTCAAATTATGAGTGATATTTTTACTTATATCGAATATAGAGGCAGCATAGAAGGTAAAACTGTAGCGTGGATCGGTGATTCCAACAATATGTGCAATACTTGGTTGCAAGCGGCCGAAATTTTTAATTTTCAAGTGCATGTATCAACACCGCCTGGTTACGATATTGATCCTGAGCGAATAGGGTTAAGGGGTGCTACACATTACAAAATTTATGCCAATCCTCGTGAAGCTGTAATGAGTGCAGACCTTGTTACAACAGATGTGTGGACGAGTATGGGATTCGAGGAAGAAATAGAACAAAGGAAAAATGATTTTGCTGCATTTTGTGTTAATACGGAAATGATGTCATTGGCTAAATCAGATGCTTTATTTATGCATTGTTTGCCAGCACACCGTGATGAAGAAGTAAGTGCCGAAGTTTTGGATGGACCGCAATCGGTAGTATGGGATGAAGCGGAAAACAGGTTACATACGCAAAAAGCACTTATGGAGTATTTGCTTCTGGGTAAAATAAATATTGGAATATAGCTTGGAATTTAGAATTTTTAGTTGACCTTTGTTTAATTCGCTAAACGAAAAATGTGAAAAGAAAGAAGAATGAAAAAAATAAATAAAGTAGTTTTGGCATTTTCTGGAGGGTTGGACACATCAGTTATCTTAAAGTGGTTGCAAGATACCTATCAATGTGAAGTAGTGACATTTACTGCTGATATTGGGCAGGGGGAGGAAGTTGAGCCAGCACGCGCAAAAGCAAAGCAGCTTGGTGTCAAAGAGATTTATATTGATGATTTGCGGGAAGAGTTTGTGCGAGATTTTGTATTTCCAATGTTTCGGGCGAATACAATTTATGAAGGAGAATATTTGCTGGGTACGAGTATTGCACGTCCATTAATTGCAAAGCGGCAGATTGAAATTGCCGAGGAGACGGGTGCCGATGCGGTTTCGCATGGCGCTACAGGGAAAGGTAATGATCAGGTGCGTTTCGAGCTAGGATATTATGCATTGCAACCAGATATCCAAGTAATCGCGCCTTGGCGTGAATGGAATTTAACTTCGCGAGAAAAGTTACTGCAATATGCTGAGCAACATGGTATTCCGGTTGAAATGAAGAAAAAGACTGGCTCACCTTATAGCATGGATGCGAATTTACTGCATATTTCATATGAAGGAAGGGTTCTTGAGGATCCGGCGGCTGAGCCGGAAGAGTCAATGTGGCGTTGGAGCGTATCACCTGAAAACGCACCCGATGTACCTGAGTATTTAGATGTGGAGTTTAAATGCGGGGATGTCGTGGCCTTAAATGGCGTTAAATTATCACCGGCTGGCGTATTAGAAACACTTAATATGTTGGGTGGTAAGCACGGAATTGGCAGGCTAGACTTAGTAGAAAATCGATATGTTGGTATGAAATCGCGAGGATGCTATGAGACTCCTGGTGGATCAATTCTGCTGCGCGCGCATCGCGCAATTGAATCAATTACTTTGGATCGAGAGGTTGCACACTTAAAAGATGATTTAATGCCGCGTTACGCTGAGCTGATTTACAACGGTTATTGGTGGAGTCCAGAGCGGAAAATGCTGCAAGCGATGATTGATGTGAGCCAGCAAAATGTCAATGGATGGGTGAGATTGAAGTTGTATAAAGGAAATATTATTGTGGTCGGCAGAGACTCTCATGCTGATTCATTATTCGATCCAAATGTTGCGACATTTGAAGATGATGCTGGAACGTATAATCAAGCAGATGCGGCAGGATTCATCAAATTGAACGCATTAAGGTTGCGTATTGCAGCTAAGCGTAAACTTGGTCAGCTTGACTGAGTGGTCAGGAATGCTCGATAAAATGTATAGTAGCATACGTAAAAAATCTTGATCATTTGCTCAGTTTATATAGAAATAAAATGCCAACATTTGACATAGTTTCGGAAGTTGATAAGCAGGAAGTCAGGAATGCGGTAGAACAAGCTAATAAAGAAGTAAGTGCTCGCTTTGACTTCAAGGGTTCGGATGCACGGGTGGAGCAGACCGATTATCAATTAGTGATATTTGCAGATGATGAATTTAAGTTGGAGCAGGTTTTAGATATTCTCAGAATTAAATTGACAAAACGGAATGTGGATGTGCGATGTTTGGATAAAGGTCAGATTGATAAAATTAGTGGGAATAAAGTAAAGCAGCTAGTGACAATCAAGACGGGAATTGAAACAGAATTGGCTAAAAAAATTATAAAAAATATTAAAGATAGTAAGCTTAAAGTGCAAGTCAGTATCCAGGGGGAAGTTGTGCGTGTAGCCGGCACAAAGAAAGATGTGCTGCAGGATGTAATCCAATTAATAAAAAAATCAATTGATAGTCTTCCATTACAATTCCATAACTTTAGAGATTGACGGAGCTCGTTGGTTATATTCTTCGTGTAAAACAAGAAATGAATGGTAAAACATATCAAGATACTGGTAAAATGATGTCTGTGCTAGCGATGTTTATCTTGACACGAAAATATAAACCCAATAGAATCCGCTCTCTTTTTTGATGCATCTTTCCTTTCGGAAAAATAAAGATGACGACTTAATTAATTTTACACCATTGATAAAATAGAAATATGGTTTAGCAATAGGTTAGTTGCAGACGGCTTAGAAGCCGTCGCAGTTTTTTAGGACATAGAAATGCCGACAATCAGTCAGTTAGTTCGAAAGCCGCGTATAGCTAAGCGGGTTAAAAGTAGCGTTCCTGCATTAGAAAATAGTCCGCAAAAACGGGGTGTTTGTACAAGGGTATATACGACTACACCAAAGAAGCCAAATTCTGCGTTGCGCAAAGTAGCCAGAGTGAGATTGACTAATGGATTTGAGGTCTCAAGTTATATTGGTGGCGAAGGGCATAATCTTCAGGAGCACTCGGTTGTGCTGATTCGTGGAGGTCGTGTCAAAGACTTGCCGGGTGTGCGTTATCACACAGTGAGGGGAAGCCTAGATACAGCGGGTGTTAAAGATCGTAAGCAGGGAAGATCAAAATATGGTTCCAAAAAACCAAAAACTGCTTAGTGTCTTATCTGCATATAACACAAGTATTTATAGATAGAAAAAAAAGAACAGAAAAGTAACAAATCTGAAGAGGTTGCATAATGCCAAGACGTAGAGAAGTTCCAAAGCGGGAAATTTTACCAGATCCAAAGTATCACAATGTAGAGCTAGCAAAATTTGTTAATGTTCTCATGACGAGAGGTAAAAAGTCAGTGGCTGAAAGAATTATCTATGGCGCGCTAGAGCACATCGGGAAGAAAACTGGAAATGATCCCCTGGAAATCTTCACGCAAGCATTAACCAACGTGCGTCCAATCGTAGAGGTAAAGAGTCGTCGAGTGGGTGGTGCAAATTATCAGGTTCCGGTAGAAGTGCGTTCTGTGCGACGTAATGCGCTGGCCATGAGGTGGCTTAGAGATGCTGCAAGGAAAAGAAGCGAAAAGTCAATGGATGCAAGGTTGGCGAATGAGTTGACTGAAGCAGCTGAGGGGCGCGGAGGTGCAGTTAAGAAGCGTGAAGAGGTTCATAGGATGGCTGAATCTAATAAGGCATTCTCGCATTTTAGATTCTAGCTGGACAAAATTGAAAGAGTAGCATTCATTAATCGGATATTCGTAAGGCATTAAGACTGTGGCAAGAAAAACTCCTATAGAGCGTTATAGAAATATCGGTATCATGGCACACATTGATGCGGGTAAGACAACCACTACTGAGCGTGTGCTATTTTATACCGGTGTGTCACATAAATTAGGCGAGGTTCATGATGGTGCGGCAACAATGGACTGGATGGAGCAGGAGCAGGAAAGAGGTATTACGATAACATCGGCTGCTACAACTTGCTTTTGGAAGGGGATGGGCGGTAATTACCCTGAGCACAGAATTAATATCATTGATACTCCGGGGCACGTTGATTTTACAATTGAAGTGGAACGCTCACTTCGGGTATTGGATGGGGCTTGTACAGTTTTTTGTGCGGTTGGTGGAGTTCAGCCTCAGACTGAAACAGTTTGGAGGCAAGCAAATAAATATAAGGTTCCGCGGCTTGCTTTTGTGAATAAGATGGATCGCTCGGGCGCAAATTTTATGCGTGTTTATGAGCAGATTAAGGCGCGACTTAAGGCGGTACCGGTGCCGATTCAGTTGCCGATAGGGGCCGAGGATAAATTTGAAGGTATAGTCGATTTAGTGAAAATGAAGGCTATTTATTGGGACGAAGAAAGCAGGGGGATGAAGTTTGTAGAGCGTGATATTCCTGATGCTCTGCAAGTAGATGCGAAATCCTGGCGTGAGAAAATGCTGGAGTCGGCAGCTGAAGCCAATGAAGAATTGATGAATAAATATCTAGAAAGTGGAGATCTGGATATTTCCGAAATAAAACTTGGTTTGCGGATGCGAACAATTAATAATGAGATAGTGCCAATGATGTGCGGGACCGCCTTTAAAAACAAAGGGGTTCAAGCAATGCTAGATGCAGTTATAGATTATATGCCTTCGCCGACTGATATCGTTGCAGTGCAAGGTGAAAAGGAAAATGGTGAGGCGGACAAGAGAACGGCTGATGATAACGAGCCTTTTTCAGCGCTAGCATTTAAGATTGCAACAGACCCATACGTGGGGCAACTTATTTTCTTCAGAGTGTATTCAGGTATTGTGGTGTCAGGCGATACAGTCTATAACCCGATTAAAGGAAGAAAAGAAAGAATTGGTAGAATATTGCAAATGCATGCGAACCAACGTGAAGAGATCAAAGAGGTGCGAGCGGGAGATATTGCTGCGGCGGTAGGTTTGAAAGATGTGGTTACTGGGGATACGTTGTGTGATACTCAAAATATAATCACGCTGGAAAGAATGGATTTTCCAGAGCCTGTAATTCATGTTGCGGTTGAACCAAAAACAAAAATAGATCAAGAGAAAATGGGTATGGCGCTAAATAGATTAGCTCAAGAAGATCCTTCATTTAGAGTTAGAACGGATGAGGAATCTGGGCAAACGATTATTTCTGGCATGGGCGAGCTACATCTTGAGATCATTGTTGATCGTATGAAGCGTGAATTCAGCGTGGAAGCGAATGTGGGGGCTCCACAAGTGGCTTATCGTGAAGCGATAAAAAAATCAGTAGAGATAGAGGGAAAGTTTGTAAAGCAATCTGGCGGTCGTGGGCAGTATGGTCATGTTTGGTTAAGAATGGAGCCAAATGAAACCGGTAAAGGATTTGAATTTATAGATGAAATAAAGGGCGGAGCAGTGCCGCGAGAATATATACCGGCGGTCGAAAAAGGACTGTTAGAGACTCTGCCTAGCGGAGTGTTGGCGGGGTATCCCGTGGTGGATGTAAAAGTTACTCTTTTTGATGGTTCATATCATGATGTGGATTCGAATGAGAACGCATTTAAAATGGCTGCATCAATAGCATTTAAGGATGGTATGCGTAAAGCCAATCCAGTGTTGCTAGAGCCTATGATGGCTGTTGAAGTGGAATCGCCGGAAGATTTTATGGGTAATGTTGTAGGTGATTTATCATCAAGGCGCGGTATGATACAAGGAATGGAAGATATTCCTGGCTTCAAAGTCATTCGAGCAGAAGTGCCGCTTGCAGAAATGTTTGGTTACTCAACGGCATTGAGATCTGCAACACAGGGAAGAGCGACTTATTCGATGGAATTTAAGCATTATTCCGAGGCACCAAAGAATGTGGCGGAAGCTATAATAAGCAAGAAATAGTGAAATTGTATAGAGTGTAAAAGGATAAGATATGGCAAAGAGTAAATTTGAGCGGTCTAAGCCACATGTAAATGTTGGAACGATAGGGCATGTGGATCATGGTAAGACTACGCTTACTGCGGCAATTACGACGATACTGACGAAGAAGTTTGGTGGAGAAGCGAAGAGTTATGCTCAAATTGATTCTGCACCGGAAGAGCGTGCGCGCGGTATAACCATTAATACAGC
>NZ_JALHQJ010000045.1 GCF_022842015.1 Nitrosomonas sp.
TACCTCGGATGGCACAGAATGATTGACCGTCTCGGTCAAAGTATTACACCAATCCTTTGTTTTATAGCATCTCTTGGCAAAACAAGGCAGGTTCAACAACTAATTGTGACATAGCCAATCATTAATATCTCCATCTGTTCTCAAGTTGACCCCAAAAACAAATCCGGAATCATTTCCTTGCGCTGCAACAGGCTCCGTTCCACTATGCGCAACTTATTGAGCAGAATAGTTAATTGCAAATAGAATTGATCGCTAGCCATTAATTGGTGCCATTCATCTCCATCTGGATCATCTTCATCAAGATTACGCCAGAAAAGATTGCAAAAACTATGAAATGAAACTGGATGCCCCGCAGTTAAGGCAGATTTAATTTTTTGATCTAACCAACGCTGCCGTCTAATAATTAAACCCTCAGCCCCATCGCAAACAATAACCGACAAGTAGTCATGCAAATCTGTCGTGCTGCGTATACTTTCCAGCTCAGAAAATTTTTGTCCATTGATGGCGCTGGCAATCAATTCTTGTAAAGCAAGCGTTGAAACTTTAAAACTTACGCCTGTTTGTAATCTATAAATTTTGTCGAAATACATAGGTCAATCGTCATGAGTAAGTAAAACCAAAGTGAATGAGCGTTTCGATTAATAATCGCGATTATGGTTCACTTCGGCGAATTCACGCAAATGCAATCTTGGGGAATTACATTAATTAATTTCTGACTTGGTTAAGCTGGCAAGACAAGCGATCACTTCTTCATCGCTCACTTGCGGAAAATTCAAATAATACTGACCAACCGCATAGAAATCCGATGGAGATGATAAACATACAACACGATCCGCTTTTCCATATAAACTTTCTACAACGCCTTGTGGTGCCACAGGCACTGCACAAATCAATTCTGCCGGCTTCTTCTGACGTAACGCATGCAATGCGGCAATCATCGTAGATCCTGTGGCTAATCCATCATCGATAACGATCACGACACGTTCTGCAACATCAATTGGCGCTCGGTTTGGGGTATACTGCGCACGGCGTTGCCGAATAGTTTTCAATTGATCCGCAATTTCCTGTTTGACGTAACTTTCATCTGCGCCCATCCGTTCGGCAAATTCTGTCAAATACACCCAGCCGCTTTCATCGATAGAACCAATTGCATACTCAGGGTTATCTTGGGCGCGCAATTTCCGCACCAGAACCACATCCAACTCGCCACCCAATTGTTGCGAAATTACCTTGGCCATCGGTACTGCGCCTCTAGGAATCGCCATCACCAGTGGATGTTGACCACGGTAATCAGAAAGTGCCTCTGCCATTTTATTGGCCGCAACAATGCGATCAGAGAAAATCATGAATTGCTCCTTAGCCTAATAAAAACATGAATTAATATCAGCCAATCAACAAAACTGCTATAGCTGACCTGCCACAATGACCGTTCTCGATTCTTGCAACAATTCAGAGCAGTTAGAAATTGAATTAATAAGCTGGATAAGAAATTTACTCTGTAAAAATAGAAAGCTACAAAATCCTAATCTGGCGATAGTTTAGGATTGATAACAAGCACTACTGAAGCGCTTGACAAAATCATCAAAGCGATCAAGATATACTCAGTAGTGGTCTATTATTAAAAAACTCTTATTCCGAGTAGAGTGAATAGACAGCATTAGACCCAAATTAAACCCGTTGTTTCTAAGGAAATTGATCATGAATACACAAAGCACACGCCGTGATGAAATTATAAATGTGATCCATCATTTTGCGGAAAATGAAAAACTCAAGCATCCATTTAACCAAGTAGAAAATTCTTTACACGTTAACAGGTCCTGAAAAACTTTTTCGAAGCAGCTGATGAAAGACAAAAACAGGCGATAAACACAGTTCATGCATAATAAATGAGCATTTTGAGCCTGCTTATAACACCGCAGCGACAATGCGGATAGTTTTTCAGTAACCTGTTAATGAGTCGCATTAGTCGATTCATACAGTTGTCTTATTCAGATCACAAGAAAGGAGCATCAAATGACTATCGGTGAAATTTGTAATCGCGAAGTAATTGTAATTCAACAGGATGAAACCGTTCAAGAAGCTGCCAAACTGATGCGTCAGTTTCATGTGGGTGCCGTCATCGTAATCGACAAACCCAATGGCCGCGCAATACCAATAGGAATAGTCACGGATCGTGATTTGATTGTCGAAGTTATGGCAACAGAATTGGACGAAACAGTAATCACAGTGGGCGATATTATGGCGCCGGATATATTTACCATAAAAGAAAATACCGAAACACATGAGGCGATCGAATTAATGCGTCGTAAAACTATCCGGCGCCTGCCAGTAGTCGACGATGCCGGCGAATTGATTGGCATTCTAACGCTGGATGACGCCCTGCAATGGTTGTCCGAATCAATGCTTGATCTTGCCAAGCTGGTCAAATACGAGCAGAAAAAAGAGATTCGGCATCGTCCCTAGTAAATTAGGGATTTTAAATAACCGGGTTGGTTCGCATGATTCTAACAAGCCTCATCAAATTCCCGACCAAACGCGCCGAGATGAAGAGCGACAATTTGTCACATTGTAATTTTATTGCATCTAAGATAAATTATAATTGCATAAAGCAAGATTGTGTCTTGTTATATTCCTGTCATATATCTTTGCTATCCTGGATATTATCACCTTATACAAGGAGTAACCCAGATGAAACAACTCCCAACTGCAATTAAACTTGATATTAATCATCAGGCTAATCTACGCAACAATAACTATCCGTTTTATGAAGCAGCCCAGCTAAGGCGTGCAAAAATGCATGCAGCGCATCTCATTGAGGCACTGGATAGCAATAAACTATTGACGCCTTCGCTGCATCAATTACTGGAAGCAAGTCTCATTCTTGAAACAACCGATACCCGAATTCTTGCGGCTTACTTAAAAAGACCACCGGCTAGTATCCGTAGAGAATTCCAGAAAATATGTGCTACGTTAGGAATATACGAAGGGCTCTCAAAAGATTTCCAAAAACGACCTGCATCAATGAATAAGAAATCTGCCTAAATAAAACACCCCGCCGCAAATAGGCGTGGTATTAGCTGCACTTTTCATTCAGCTCACTAGTGCACCATTGAAGAATGTTTTTAAATTCACTGATCTTTTTAATAACTTTTGATCCACATCAAATCGCTTATTGGTAACTTTTATCAAAATATGCACAAAATACGTTGGTTAGTCAGATAGTAAATGAAGATCAATTAATGGGTCGTGAGGAAGCAATAGCAACCTCAGCCTATTACCATGCTGAAAAGCGGGGATTTAGCAATAATGAAGTCGCTATGGTGCAGGATTGGCTAGAAACTGAAGCCGAAGTAGACAGTGAACTGGAATCTGATGATCTGGATGATACAGATTTCCGATTCATGATCAATAAAGCTGAATAAACCAAACAAAAACAAATAACTCAGGCGATTAAAGATATTATCTATAACGCTAATATTCAGTGGCTTGTCAGCAATTACTGTGATGCTCAAATAATGCGGCGCAGCGGCAGTTCTTGTTTGCCTGGAAATTCATCCGAAACGACTGGCAATTTTACGCTGTTATACTGTCGCCCCAATTTTGACCGGAATACGTTGTCTGCCGAATTGACCAACAAATTGATCATAACAACCTGCAATTGCAGCATTGCAATTTGTGCAACGTCCGTCCGCAGTTAAATGATATTGCTTAATTTCATACCAATCACGCACGATTAATTCATTATCACAGGATGGGCAAAAAGTAGTATCACCCTCTGTATAATGCACATTGCCGGTATACACATAGTTTAAACCGGCATTCAGCGCAATATTGCGTGCCCTGATTACGGTTTCAGTCGGTGTTTGCGGTATGTCGCTCAATTTGTAATCCGGATGAAAAGCACTAAAATGCAGCGGCACATCGGCTCCCAGTTCTTTAAAAATCCACTCACTCATCGCGCTGATTTCCTGATTTGAATCATTTAAACCAGGAATCAATAAAGTCGTCAATTCAAGCCATACATGGGTTTCATGCCGCAGGTATTTTAGTGTGTCTAACACCGGTTGCAGATGTGATCCGGTTTGCCTGACATAGAATTCTTCGGTGAATGCCTTAAGATCAACATTGGCAGCATCCATTTTGGCAAAGAAATCCCGGCGCGGTTGCGCATGAATATACCCCGCAGTCACTGCAACGGTTTTGAGTCCCATAGCGTGGCAAGCATCTGCCACATCCATCGCATATTCGGCAAAAATCACCGGATCGTTGTATGTAAATGCAACACTTTTGCAACCATATTGTTGCGCACAGCGTGCAATAGCTTCCGGACTGGCCTGGTCGAGCAATTTATCAAAGCTGCGTGATTTGGAAATATCCCAGTTCTGGCAAAACTTGCAGGCTAGATTACAACCTGCCGTACCAAAGGATAGAATGCTGCTGCCCGGATAAAATTGATTTAACGGTTTTTTCTCAATGGGATCCACACAAAAACCGGATGAACGCCCATAAGTAGTCAGCACCATGGCAGCGCCGGCGCGCCCACGAACAAAGCACGCGCCACGTTGCCCATCATGCAGCTTGCAATCACGCGGACATAAATCGCACTGAATCCGGCCATCGTCAAGCAAATGCCAATATTTGGCTGGATGGTGTTGCGTGGCGCTAATTAGTTCATCCATGTATGCACTCCTTGGAACCCTCTATTTCCCGCCATTTGCTAACGGTATATCGAGATAACTGGATCTCTTCAGACCAAAAATCCTCAGATAATCGAGCTTTCAATTTTAACTTGGCGAGAAATTGTTGGGGTTGAGGCAAGCTCTCCCATACCTGGGGCAGAAACGTACTATGATGAGATCCGCAATCGAACACAATGCCGTCAATATTCGGACGCAATTGTGCCAGTGCATCGGCCTCACTGGTAAAACCCAGCGGTTGCAATTGCGATAGCAACGAAACTTCGACTGCTACCGTATCAAGCTCATCCTCCACCAGTGGCAAAAAACGAGGATCGTGCAACGCAGCCAGAACGGCATTATTGCTGACATCTTCAAGCAATGGATCACACGCTTGCAGAGAACCGATACAGCCTCGTAATTCACTGCATTGGGTTAAAGTGACAAATGTTGCTCCCGGCTTGCAAAGCCAAGACATATTTTCCTCCACTGCTACTGCTGTGCAGGGAACATGCAAAGCACGAGCAATAGCTGCACGTGCAATTTGTAGCAAAATCTTCCCTTGCTGATTGTTATCAAGCGACATGCGCATACCTCCCTTGATCAAATGCGATAGCTGCGTAACCGACGACCTGATCCCGCGCTCCCGCAGTGTCTCCGGAATTCCTCAAATCCAGCAAATGCGGCATTAACTGGTGTTTCTGTGCAGAAACAATCAAACCATTGATCGCTACGCTTCCACAGGCATGATCTGGTGGAATCGGTTGCTGCAATTGCAATATTGATTGCACCGTTTGATAGTCGATATGCTGCGCGGTTGCGTAAGGTAAATAATGTGACAAGTCAGAACTGATCACGATCAACGTTTCTTCACCACCCCACAGATAATCCAATGCTTCGGCAACTTCTGCAGCTGAAGCCATGCCAACCGCCAATGGTAGTAAGGTAAACGCATTGAGTATACTTTGTAAAAACGGGAGCTGTACTTCCAGGGAATGTTCCAGTGCATGCGCTGCTTTGCTGACGCTCACTTGCGGCAAATGAGCGATTAAATTGACCCAATGTGTATCCACTTTTATGCTGCCCAGCGGTGTAGTAAAAACATCTACGCCTGGCAAAGCCAAGCCATGTATAGCTACCCGATGCGCGGGCCCCAATAATACAACACGCTGAATGTCTGCGGCGACCGTACGTAAAGTGGCATAAGCCGCTGCCGCGATAGCGCCTGAATACTGATATCCGGCGTGTGGAACGATTAACGCTTTTGGCTTGAAATCATGCCCGTCTGCTTTCGCAAGCAAAGATTGCACATCCTGCCTTAACTGCTGTGCATCTGCAGGATAAAATAAACTGGCGACTGCAGGAGAGCGAATAGTGGTCATAGTGCATTCTCTTGTTGATTCACGATATCCCCATCAGACACGAAATCAAGAAATAAATTGCAAATCTATCCAACTAATTCATAGTTATTTTTTCCATTGAACCTTTAGCAAAATCAGTAGGTTGCTATTATATCCACAGAAAAATAACCCGTTACTGAGCGTGTAATTTCAACGCATGAACGTAATACCCTATTACCATCCGCCCTGATATATAGCCATAAGTTGGGTTGCATTATCAGCTAATTCTGTAATCTTATGACGGTCAAATCTCAAGTCTTTCAGATCAACATTACGATTAGGCAAAATTTCCAGCGAATCAAAATTAAATTGAATTAAGGGTGTTACATGATGAGAATCTAAATATATTTTCCCAGTTTTATCCGTATTCGAAACCGGATCATGAACATCGGCAAGCACATAAATTAATTCTCGTAGCCGCTGCTCGTTGGCAGGTGAAATAGTATAAGTATCAAAAAAATGGTCCGGAACAGGGGAGGAATTAAATGCAAATGTTTCCAATCCTAGAACCGCGCCAATCGCTTGCGCTAACCCACCCCCTAAAGAATGCCCTGCCACCGTAATTTTCTCATCGGGATATTGAATAATCACATCCTGAGCAAATCTAAACGCATCTTTAAATTGGTCGCTGACCGTACCCGTGCCTATGGCCGCATCAGCTATGGCATCCCGTGCAGTATCTTCAAGCTCCTTAAATGAACAAGGAAAGTCGCAAGTTTCAGTACCGCGGAATACCAGGGCTAATTCATCGCTATCGCGGTTTCTATAAACGCCTGCATCCATCCCAGAGCTTGTTCCAGTGGATCTAATCAATTCCCAGGAGCCAACCTCTATGTTATCAAAATCATAGATTGCATCAGCCAGTCGCGCGTAGGGAATAGACCGCACCAGCAAGTCAACTGCACGCCGCTCTTCGGGAAACAGCATGCCATAAGGTTTCCAAGTGACATTGGGCACATAATCGGGATTGTTATAGAGCGCAACCGTATTCAGCTCAAATACTGAGACTGCATCAACGGTCGCATCATCGCCATCTGTCACCCAGGTTAAACTAACCGTATAACGCTCGGTTCCATAAAGCATCGGAACATCAACTTTAGGCAAGGTCAGCACGCCATTGAGAAAAGAGAACTTTGGGCTATGCACATCGGAAGCATCATCCAACTCTGCGCTCAACAATAAAAATCGGTTCGGATTATCTGCACCCAACCACTGTAACGACGCTTTATATAACTGATCGCCCAATGAATCGGTCACGATGATTTTTTGCAAACACACCAAACCCGTGGATTCAATAACCGTAACGGGTACTGTCAAATTAGCGCATTCTTCCGGTTGTGCTTTGACTGTAGATACAGAAAAAACCAGCGTAACAACGCTGATCAGTCTGGCGAAATTAGAATACCTTAGTTTCATAAAATGACTCATTAATGAATTTAATCAAACCCTAGCAGTTTAATCATTTTTCAGAAAATAGGTAGGCTTAAATAATATCGTTCAGTTCACTCCATCAATGATCCTCCGGATTCCCCATGCACATTAACCCACAAGTGCGGCAAACCCAAAGTATTTAGCCACACAGCTCCATCCTCTCCTTTCAGCATACCAATGGTCGAAGCACTGCCTGCAACCACGCAGAATTCCCCCAATACGCTGACCGCCGCCATAAAATGCACCGGCCAACCGGTTTTGGGGTTAAGCACATGTCCATACCGAGTACCATTCAACGTGATACACCGCTCATAATCCCCGCTACTGGCCAATGCTCCAGAGTGCAATAACAGCGTTTGCAATACACCTTCCGGATTACGTGGATGGCGGATAGCTACACGCCAAGGACTACCATCTTGGTGCGGGCCGATGACTCTGATATCGCCCCCCAGATTGATCAGTCCATGATGTATTTCGGCATCCCAACATAGGGCAGCGGCGCGATCGACAGCGTATTCCTTGACCACACCGCCAAAATCAATTTCCATGTCAGCAGCAGAAAATCGCAGAACCGGACGTTGCCAGTCAATTTTTTGCCAACCTATTTTATTCAGAAAGGATTGAATAATTTTTGGATCAGGTATATTTCCAGATTTGAAATTCCAGGCGCGGCGTAGAATCCCGGAAGTGATATCAAACAAGCCATCGCTTTGCTGATAGCACGTGTCGGCATAATCGAGTAATCCGGCAGTTTCATCATCTACACGAATGTGACCGCCTTGCGCTGCGATGCGGTTTATATCGGATAAAAAACTGTCTGTTCGATAACGAGAATATTTTGCTTCCAGACGATACACATCGTCCATGACCAATTTGGCGGCACGCTTACCCATTTTCTCATGGCTGGCATAAAGCTGAATCGAGCAAGGCGATCCCATCGCGCTAAAATCATAGTGATAGTACTTCAATTGCGCCATCACAAATCACACACCCAATGAATTATTATTTAATGACTCAACTCGTTTAAAACTGATAACTCCAGGTCGCTGACAGCATACCCTGCCGGTTAAGCTGGTATCCATTGAAATCGTTCCTGACCGGCTGCAACCATTCAACTCCGAATCGGTTTCCGGCAAACCTTCCGCGGGGAATCTGCGCATTGACACCGAATCCCATATCAAAAAATTGTCCACCATAATTGGATGGAAAATCCATCGGGCCGATACGCGCGTTGAATTGATTAAAATCCCGATGTATCGCATCTTGCCATGTATAAGCACCTCGCACTGTAGCGGTCAGCCAATGCGTCAAATCGTAACCGCCCCAGGTTGTCGCCTGAAACTGGTCACCCAAGCGGTAGCCGGATTTATTCTGTGCTTCCAAACGCTTGATACCGCTCAATTGCGTACCCCACGACCAGCGGCTGTGTTCGCCCGCATAAGTCAAGCTCGGGGTAAAATCCCAGGTGCCACTGCCCAACTGCATGCCAAAATGGATTAATCCCCCATCAATCTTGGCAATGCGGCGCAGTTCGATATCCACTTTCCCGGTCGGTGCACTGAACCCAAGATTCGCGTGCACACGATGACCGGGAATATCCAGCAATTTGATCAGCGATGAAAAATAAGTATCGCCCACAGCACCGGTTTCATGCCCTGCCGCGCCGGTATGTTCATGCACGCCTGGTGTAGGGGGAGGGGCTCCGTTCAATCTGCGCAAATTCATGTCCATATCCATAAATGTCGGCATTAACATGACATTGAGCCAATGAGTGGGGGCGTACATGAGATCAACCATGTGCATACGCATATCCATGAATGTCGGCGTAAACCGACAAGACTCGCTATTGCAACCCTGATCCACTATCGTTTGATCATTCACCTTATGCGTGCCGTGCATCATAGAGCTACCGGTCCACTGGTACATAAATCGATATCCGGCCATAAAATCACCAGGTTTGTCGAGCATGTGGCCAAACATGACCCCTGCGGGAGGCAGAGTATGATGATGCTGCGAAGCATGAGCGTGCGATGTGGAAGTACTGCCAGAACCACCCATCGGCAGGGAAGTCGTCGAATCAATGTCAAACTTTATCGCCGCATTCGCCACATAGTAATCGAAATCAGCAAAACTGTTATTCCCGCCACTGCCGATCTGCATCGAACTGGCACGAGTATAGTATTCAAAACCGGCTTCCAGCGCGACGCCTTTGCCGAGCATTTTACTCAATACCACGCCACCACTAAGTGCGCCAAACCCCGCTAGGCGATGATCACTAGAGAAATTGTTAGGTAGTTTACCAGCGTCATAAGATATTGTTTTTTCCCTAGCACCTACTGCAAACCCATCCACTGAATTGCCATTCTGATCGACCAGATCAAATAGATTCTCACCGAAATACTGTTTGGTTGGATTATTAGTATCAATCCAGACCTTGCGCCCCAAACTATCGATTTCCTGCTTGCTGAACGCCTGTTGAGAAAACAGATAGGGCCGATAAAAGCTGGCAGAATCCTGTGAGTAATAGCGAATTCGGGGTGTCAGCGTCCACCCGCTGCCAATCGGTTGCACCCAGCTGGCATCGAACGTATGCGTATTCACACCCCAGTCGTCGACCGATAACCGGTAACCCAGGTGCATCGCCGCATTGAACGTGTTGATATAATGGATGTACTTGGCATTTAGAGCGACCTGATTGCGGATATTCGGGCGCTGCTCAATCAATGCGCGCACATCACCCCTGATCAAGTTGTTGTTCAAATTAGCCGGATCAATAAAAATGATCGAAGTTGCCTTATAAGGATTCTCCAGGAAACCAGAGCTATGTGTATAACTGATATTGGCGTCGACCAATGCATTTTTATTCAGAATTTGTGTTAATCCAATATTCGAAACCCAATCTTGCCGCTCCCCTCGCAGAATATCCGAACCATCTCGTTTCACAATCTGCTGTTCATACGCCGTTTTGGTGATATAGGGCGATGAATCATGATCGAGAATCGCTCCGATTTTACTGGATGTATAACCGCCGCCAAATTTCACACTGGTCAATTTCTGATTAAAATCCAGCCGACCACCAATAGAACCGAAGCTTGATTGATAATCCCTTTCCCGGGAAAATCCCCCGCCGACATTGATTGCTGCTTCATTCCATTCATGGCTCAAACCAAAGTTAGCCTGGCGACGTGTTTCCGGAGAAGCTGACGACATGACCAATACCGATCGGTTATCGATACCGCCGGTTAATTGTCTGATAGGATTTAAATCCTGATCTAAAAGTACTGTACTATTGGCAATTGGAGAGGCGCCGACTACTTCCCCATTAACCGAATACGGACGATTTCCGCCAGTAGTAGCCAACGGTGTAGTAGTGACTGGTGTGGCACCGGACCAGGTATCTTGAGTATATCCAAACGTGAATTTGGTACGATCGTTGAGCGAAAAAACCCCGCTACCGTGCAAGACATCTGCTGAAATGGGTTTTAAATTATTGGGAGCACCGAATAGATTACGCTCGCCTTCCTGGTAGCGACTATACTGGAAATTGACTCGATCTTGTCCTGCTGCAGACCCCGGCGTCATTAACAAACCGGGCAAAACCAAGGCTGCGGAAGTCAGTGCCTGGAGTGCATTCCTTGATTTTTCTGGAGGTGCTAGTTTCGTGTTGGAGAATGGCCGATTCCCACTTTGACGTTGAGGCTTACTGTTTCGGTGCAAATTGTGTTTACCTCAATCGCCGTTCCGGGAAGGACCTGGCTTTAATAACAGCCACACCCCCCGCCACCAGAAGAAGATTTATGACTGGGCGCAGCTTCCCGGCTGCTATAGTTGTGGGATTGGATTTCACTTTGCAGAGGATAAGGATCGATCTCCATCTGCGGTTTTGCCAGATTGCCGCGTTCCCAAGGCGCCACGCTCGCGCAACCTGTCAAAACAATACATGCTGCCAGTATAAAATAACTGGCGGTTATAGCGCGAATATTTCGCTTAATCATTGGAATCGGAGTCGTAAGCGCTGCAAATCTAGACACCTAGTGTTTACTCCTGCAACAGTTGCGTAATCAAAGCGCGCAATTCTTCTGACTCACCCGAACGAAATCCCTGATGAATGTGACGAACGTTACCACTGCGATCAATCAAATAGGATGTTGGCATCGCCATTAACTCAAGTACTTTGGCGCATTGTTTACTGGGATCGGCCACAATCGAAAAATCCACCGGATTTTTCGCAAGAAATTCTTGCGCATCGGCCACTTTCTCATCCAGGTTGATACCAACCACATGCAAGCCTTTATCCTTTAAGTCCTGATCCAACTGATTTAGAAATGGGAAAGATTTTATACACGGCGGACACCATGAAGCCCAGAAGTCCATGTACACCACCTTGCCTTTCAATTCTTGCAGATTATAAGTCGGATCTCCTTCCAACGTGGTCAAATGACACGAAGAAGAAAGTTGCTCCAGATGCCCTGCGTATGAGGATGTAGTACACACAAACAGCAATGCAATAGCAAAATAAGAAAATTTTATTTCTTTCATAGTCAAAACCACCTCTATGATTCAATAACACATTTCAAAAATACATAATCGTCATTATTGAAATTGATTAACCTTAATATCCGTACCCGTATGAGCATTATCGGCTGTCATACAATGATATGACACAATAAACGAACGTGGGCCCGGGCCCGTTTTGTTCACAAGCAATAGATACACACCCTCTCCGCCAGCTACACTGACTTCGGGACTAAAAGCTCCATCGCCAGAAACAGGGTCAGTCGTACTGATTGCACTGGCTCCCTTGATAATTTGCAAATTCACTAATAAGTTTGCTTGTGGCAGCGAAGTATCTTGAACACTGGCAACCAAACGGTTGGCAGGCCCATTTCCATCGTTAAAGCAAGTAACTTGCGCATATCCGGTAAAACTTGCGATATTGCCTTCAGGGTCCATAGTAGCCCCGGCATCATGCGCATGACTCACAGAAGCAAAGCAAAGTACAACCAAAGTTAAAATAGTTGTTGCTGTTTTTTGTAAAAATTGTTGCGGCATGATCGCACCTCACTAATAACTTATACTACCCAATACACCATACCTTCTAGCACATTTGATGAGCCGATCACAGGCGTTTTTATGCGCCTGCAATCATTTTCTTTTCAAGCGTGAATGAAGCTTGAATTATTGCGGCCAGACCTGATTGCCATTAAAAATAATAGGCATATCGCGGTTAACTTGTGCTGCTGAAGGCTTTACTTCAACAACTTGACCTGTTCCTCCACAAGATTCTGGCAAAGGATTGGTTTCGCTACGCGTAATGGTCAGTGATGCTGCGCCATCTTCTGGGCGATCGTAAGGCGTACCCAATCCAGCGACTGTCCACAAATTAACCGTTTCAGCGCTAAATCCAGAAACTGGTGTAATTTGGCAAATATCAACGATATTGATATGAAATTTCACACTGGCTGCGCAAGAGGCTGGCTCGATAATTGCTGCACTGGTTCTAAATGGAATAAAACCAGCCATTTCATGCGGCAAAGAATCGCCACCGCCGGCCCAGAAACCCGAAACATTTCCATTAGCATCCTGTTTCTCACCTTGAAAGGTAAAAACTGCCTTACTATATATTTTCGTATTCAGATTTCCCCAGTTTTGTATAAACTCAGTCAAGTCACCGGTATGCGGCTGGCCATCAACCGTGATGGTTGAATCCGCGCCATCAGGGAATACCACGCTGGTGCCTATGACATTAATTTCTCCGCAGCCATGACCGACAACAACATTATTCGAAACTCTGGCACCTTCAACGATGGATGGAACTTCAAGCACAGTGTGAGCAACTGCATTGTGACCGATGACTGAAATTGCCGCAGCAATTACTGAACCTGATATAAATTTAATTTTGTTATGACTTGCCATTTCACTTCCTTTTTAGTTAATTTAAATATCCCTGATATTCTGTTTTCGCAACTGAGCGCGATTTTTATCTTAAGCTTCTAGAATCTTGAAATCGCAGTTTCAACACCGTGCTTGCTGCCAGCTAAATGCATTCGCATTTTCTAAACGCTTAATTGATTATCTAACCCTTGACGATGAATTTCAATGCGACAAATTGTCGCACCTCACAACCACAGCTTTCGAAAAATTAATCTGAATCATGCTTTTTCTTGAATTTTAGAGGGATGCGACAATTTGTCACATTGATTTTGCAGACATAGGAAACTAATATGGACATGTAGATCGAGTTTGATTACTGAATTGCTCAGCATTCTGTAAGAAACTTTTTTGCTTGATTTATTTCGTAGTTCCCTCCCTTCACCTCCGGTTAATACCGGAGGTTATTTTCTAATTTTCCAAATACACGCTTTGCAGTCATCATTTATTATTTTTTGATAATGAGCACCTCATCCACAACGTCATTTTCGTCGTACTGAACATGAAATGCCATATCATCACCATTGAAGGTGATTTCAGTTGGCGTACCAACAAGCTCCCAAAGACCCAGCGTTGCAACATTAGCAGCGCCATGCAGAAACGCTCTACCCGCCTTAGTGCCGGTACTATACCCTTGTACAAACTTGAAAATTTCAACCCGTTTGCCGTCCTTATATTCACTGATCACCGGCGCACCAAATTCCGAGATTAATTGAGTTCTTGTCACGCCTTCCTTTAATAAATCGATGTCTTTTTTTTCCGGCTGTTTAGCCGCCATAAAAACAGAACATCCAGAAATCACCGCTACCCAAACAAGCCATTGCATTGTCAGCAACAATCTTCTTTTTAGTACCAACACATTTATCACTAATAAGATCATGATTTTTATATTGTCTCTCTGGTTAATTATTGCTATAAAATGCCGCTATCCAAATCGAAAAACAATGAACATAATACAAGTTTTACATATATATATTTATTATAAAAAAATGAATAAATAATATTTCTCTTTATATCAGAAAATTGCTATCTTTCGCCCCTATCAATTTTAAAGCTGTTCAATGTAGCTCAAATCATGTAATTCAGATAATCAACTGAGCGTCATTTACTTTAAAAAATAGAAACTTTAATGATCGTACCGTATCACTAAGCAATTCATGCAGGAGAATAAAGTGAAGTTTATTTGGTTTTTCTTACATATCGTGGCATTGAGTACATTTATCGAACCCATTCAGGCGGCTTCAAACGATTTATCACCGATTGAGAACAAAGTAAACAAATCAAGTGTGGTATGGATGGTTCAGGCAGGCGCTGCAAATTTAAAGTCGATTACCGGAGAATCGGCCGACAACTCTAAGTCATTGCCAGCCATCGTGCCAGAAACCAAGATAGATGTCAGCCAACAAACAACCAGCTATCATCGGCGATCTGACAGTTATGCGAGCAATCCGGAATCGGACCCACCGCGTTATGTACGCCGCTTAAGTGATATCGGCATCCCGGCTTTTAATGATTTAACCTGGCTTGATGTCGGCTTGGAGCACCGCACACGTTATGAATGGCGCAATAACGACATTCGGCGTATCGAAGGGGGGGAAGACAATCCGATCTTTCTGCGTCATCGGGCATGGATAGGCATTAGAGACATCTTAGATCCGTTTCGATTTGCGGTAGAGTTTCAGGATTCTCGGGTCGTTAACAATAAACATGCCATCACGGATCAGGAAAGAAATGAGTATGATCTACTCAACGCCTATGGCGAATTGTATTTCAAAAAGGGGCTTGGGGTCGACGATCGGAATCAGGATCGACCAATTCGCTTTCGCGTGGGCCGGATGGCCTATGAAACAACCGATCGGCGTTTTATTGCGCGCAATGAATGGCGCAATACCACCAATACATTTGAAGGCTTTCGCTTAAATCTGGGACGCGATGTCAATGACTGGGAGCTTGATCTATTTGGCCTGCAACCCGTTAGGCGTCTACAAACAAAGTTTGATGTAGCCAATGATCACTTATGGTTTTTTGGTGCTATCGGCCACTGGCGCAGGTGGTCTGACATCATCACAATACAACCATATTATATGGGACAGAAACAAACGGCCAATCCAGATGGTTTTACCGCCACCAACCGGTTAGATCGGGAAATCCATATGCCGGGGTTTCGTGCATACGGCAAGGCAGGCAATCTCTTTGATTTTGATGTGAGCTATAATCACCAGTTCGGATATAGCGGCCCACTGCGACAAGATGCACAAGGATATACTGTTGAAGTAGGACGAACTTATGAACATCCATGGAAACCGCGCCTGACGGGTTTCTACGGCTACGCCAGCGGCGATCGTGATCCCAATGATGGGGTGGACAATCGTTTTGATCGTTTCTTTGGGTTTGCACGACCCTGGTCCGCCGATCACTATGTCGTTTATGAAAACCTTAAGGCTCCCAAAATTCGATTTGATCTTCAACCGATGCAAAAAATAGGATTTGAACTCACTTATGGATGGTATTTTTTAGCCAGCAAACGCGATCGCATGTTCGACGTTCTGGATGGCAACATCAGCAATACGGTTCAAGACCCTGGGTTCAATCGTGACCGAACTGGGAAAAGCGGAGATTTTGCCGGTCATTCGTTGGAAGGACGTGTACGTTACCAAGTAACACCAAAAATCACCGCTGTTCTCGGTTACACGCATTTCACCGCTGAGGATTTTGTGAAAAACCGTATTGCAGCCAGTCCATCCTGCGCAAGTGGCAACATACATCCTTGCGTTGACCATCGCTCGGGCAATACCGATTTCTTGTATTTTGAGGTATTGATCAGTTTGCTATAAATCGCTCCGAAAATCTTTCAGATCCGGATACCGTTCAAGCCAGAACCCCTAGAATCAGTTAAAAATCAACTTATCTGAGAATTCGCTGTGGGCAATTCTTTCCAGATATTTTTTAGCCCTTTCACCCACGCCCGCACCATGCTGCAAATAGGATTGCGCTGCTAACTTGGGTGAATAATTACTCACCACATAACCTTGAGCTTTAATATCTAGTGACGAAAGTGAAGTCACTGCCAATTTGCCTTTACCTAACTTAATCACAAGCAATTTCTTCCCGCTTGTGGCAACGATTAATGCCGTATTTCGATGTTGATTGATAATAACAGTAGGTTGCATAGCAATGAAAACCTCAGAGTGATGAGCGATTAATAGCAAACCAAAATACGCAGCCACAAATTACTTCATCCGCTATTACTAACTTTGCTCGCCTCACACTGAAGGCTTCATGAAATACGGGCTACCGCACATTCGATTCATCGAATCCAATCATCGCCATATTAGAAATTTTCATAGCGGTTAATGTCAAATATACCCGCTATCAAGGGTTGCCTCTCGCTTTGCCAGGCAGTAAAGTCATGCAGAATTTCCCAGAATTGTGGATGTGTTCGCCGCACGCCCCACATTTCCACGATATGCTCAAAATGTTCCATTTTCTCAGCATTACCGAGCAATGACACAAATTCCTCGATTTGAGCGATAGGCACATCAAAAATGAAATTAGGGTAGCTTCCAGTGATACCCGGGTATATTGTCAGTTGGTCTTTCTCAGGCTGATATCTTGATTTCTCTCCCAGGATAAAAGCAACATTGCTATGTGCACGGTCTCGCAGCAGCGTATATACAGTGCGCTCATTTTTCTCATTTTTAACACGTATAAATGTCACATCCGGCAATTGCTTGATGCCACCCAACTCAGCTGCAGGTCGTGCTGCAATGGTAGATAAAGCTGCATCCGCAATTTGTACCCACTGCGGCTCATCCAGTCGACTGCACTTTGTGCCTTGACAACGATTCAGCGGATCGAATGACATGGCATTAACCGGTTGAAAACGCGCTAGAATTCTAGCGGCCAACTCTTGCTTCGGATTTCCTGTAGTAAAAATTTCTGCTGACGGCGATTTATCATCTATTTTTTCGTAAACAATTCCGAATTTCAGCCTACCTAAATCCTGATACCAATCATGCAAAATGGTTTCACGCTGACCGGCTGGCATCAAGCGCATGAAGTTGTGTTCCGAACCATTGCGTATCAGATCGAAATAAAGTCGGGTCAAAAGCTGATGGGCAACATTGCCGAATACATCGAAATTAACCACAAGTTCATAGTAAGTTCGCTCAAACAATGGATAATCAATTAACCAAAGCGTCTGCGGAATATCACCAACAAGTCCCTCGACTACCGAGGCACTATTATGGTGGCGGAAAATGGTCAATAGAGCATTCTGATTATTACCATCGCCATCCCAGATATGCGCGAGTGAAGCACCTTGCCGTTGCTGTGACACATACTGATTCTGCCGCAATGACAGATAATCGTTATGTCGCTTCAGATAATGTAGCCAGTTTTCCCCCATTGCGAGGAGATCATCATTTTGTCCGGGCATTCCCAATAAAGGAATGACTTTACGCTGATAGGAAGCATCGGTTACAAAAAGATCGGAATCCGGATCCTGAAATAATGTCCAGAAATGATCGCGTATCACATCGGTAGCAATCTGGCCACGGCAAACCGGACCATGAATGAAAGTACGCACGAAATATTCCGCATTATCCAGCATGAACTGATAACGAGCGTAAGCCGGAATATCAACGAAAGTCACAAACGGATTGGCGCGTTCTGTATAGCTGTAGCCTGGCAATTCGCCCATTGGCCAAGATTTACTAAAAAAAAGCGCATCGATGCGTTGTCGTTTCGCCTGATCGAGCGGATAGGGAATACGCCGTTTGTGCACGATGCTACCCACGATCGGACGCAGACGGTAAAAAAACAGCCCCATGGGATCGTCATTCGGATTGACTGTGGCTATGGGCTCGATGTCCTCGCCGGATGGAGTCGATGAGCGCAATAACTCAAAGAAACGGGGTTCTCCGTCCAGCTCAGGAAAATACAAAGATGCCGCAAATAGATGTTCAAACAACCAGCGCGCCACAAGTTTGTTGCGTTTACCATGCTGATTAAAAAACAATTCCCATTCCTCAATTGCCTGAATCTCACTATTTGTAAGTGTAATGAATTCATCTGGAATCACCGCGCCTTGCTTGACCCATCCGGCCAAAAGAGAATATTCCTGGTCACTAAGACCGGTTACCGCAAATGGCATGCCACTAAGCGGGTAATCGTGCACATACTCTGCAAATTTCTCACTCGAGACACACTGGTTCTTCCGGCCAATGCCCAGTTCAAGCGAATCCGGCAATTTGCTGTTGGGTGGAAATGGATACTGCTTTGCCAACGAAATCATGCCTGATATCAACGCTTCCGACTGTTCATTTTCAGCTTGCAGAACAGAATAAAAACCGCGTTCACGCCAACCGGAGATTGTCTGCTCATCGATGCCTAGCCGAGTGGGTTGCATTGCCTCAGTGCGTGCCCCACCATAGATTGATTCACGGAAAGCACCACGTAACAATCCTTCTGTGCTTTCCAGTTTAAGCTGGCATGGCGCATCGTAACAACTATGGCATGTCAAGCACTTGGCTTCAAGTATCGGTCGGATTTCTTCAGTATAGAAGACTGGATTTTCGGCAGGCGCAGGCAAAGCAACTTTAACCGGCGCAGGCGTGCTGTCAAGCAGCGTAATGTTATTATTTTGACAAGCAGACAATAAAAAAAACAAACTTACGAAATACATCCATGGACGAAACATCCACATCAAAAACCTCATATCTTGAATTGATCGAAGGAACCTTAATTTATTGCTTGTTTACCCTACCTATAAACAAGCGCTTATAACCCTCACCTGCCGGGAAGCTCAGTTATGTAGCGGTCTTAAATATAAACTGAGCTGTGAATTGAACGTTCACTAGTGGAGTCTCAAATCTTGAGATTTAATTCAGCACATCCATTGCCGGCGTGTATTCCAATTTTAGATCGCGTGCCACTGCTTCATGCGTCAATCGGCCCTGGCAAACATTCAGACCATTGCGCAAATGCGAATCGTCCATCAGTGCCTTGCGATAGCCTTTATTGGCAAGCGCCAGCACAAACGGTAATGTTGCATTATTCAACGCAAAAGTGGAAGTCCTAGCAACCGCTCCCGGCATGTTGGAAACACAGTAATGCACCACACCATCGACAGTAAAAATGGGATTGGCCAGTGTAGTGGGTTTGGAAGTTTCAAAACAACCACCTTGATCAATCGCGACGTCAACCAACACAGCACCACGATTCATGCGTTTAACCATTGCACGCGTCACCAGTTTAGGCGCTGCTCCCCCAGGAAGCAACACCGCACCAATAACCAGATCGGCACTTGAAACATGTTCTTCCAGTGCATCCACGGTTGAAAAAACAGTATTGATTCTGGAACCATACTGAAAATCCAGTTGCTGCAAACGATGAATCGATTTATCCAGCACCGTAACATGCGCCTCCACACCCATGGCAATACGTGCAGCATTGGTACCCACCACACCACCACCAATGATCACGACACGTGCAGCAGGCACGCCGGACACCCCTCCAAGCAGCATACCGCGACCGCCCTGATCCAGCTCCAGCGCATGGGCACCCGCCTGGATCGCCATACGTCCAGCCACTTCACTCATCGGTGCCAGCAATGGCAAACCGCCGAAGCTATCGGTGACGGTTTCGTAAGCAATGGCGACACAACCAGAATTCATCAATCCTTGGGTTTGCACTGGATCGGGCGCCAGATGCAGGTAGGTAAATAACACCTGCCCTTGGCGCAGCAACGAAACCTCAGCGGGTTGCGGCTCCTTGACCTTGACGATCAAGTCAGCTTTGGCATAGATCTCCTGCGGTGTCTCCACAATCACCGCACCTGCACTCTGATACGTATCATCGTCCAAATCAATTTGTAGTCCGGCGTTCTTTTGCACCATGACCTGATGGCCATGGGCAACCAGCTCGCGTACCGCTGTTGGCGTCAGCCCTACACGGGACTCATGAATTTTGATTTCCTTAGGCACGCCGACACGCATTTGTTTCTCCGATCCTATCTGTTAAATAATTCCGCCATTGACAGCAATATTTTGTCCGGTAACCCAGCGCGCTTCATCACTAACCAGAAACAATACCACTTGGGCAATATCATCCGTTGCACCGATTCGCCCTAATGCTGCCATTTCGGACATGCGTTCTATATCTGCTGCGGTTTTCCCGGTGCGAAATAACTCCGTATCGACAGGACCCGGTGAAACAATATTGGCGGTGATACCACGCTTTCCCACTTCGCGTGCAAAAATACGCGTCAATTGTTCCACAGCGGCTTTGGTCGCGGCATATGCGCCGTATTTAGGCAGCATCAAGCGCGTCACGGTACTGGATATCGTCACAACGCGCCCATGATCTGCCAGCCTTGCAGTCGCCTCACGCAAAGTATAAAAAACACTCTTGAAATTGATATCGACAATACGCTCAAATTCATCGTCGCGGATTTCAGAAATTTCCTTAAACAACAGGATTCCGGCGTTATTGACAAGGATATCGATCTGGTTAAACTGTGCAACAGTTGCAGTAAAAAGCTTTTGTACCGCGATCGGATCACTGACATCGGCTTGTACCACCGTACACTCGCCACCTGCATTGACAATAGCTGCACAGACTTTGTCCGCAGCCACCTTGTTCTCTACATAATTAATGACGACTTTTGCGCCTGCTTGAGCGAGCGTGAGCGCAATTTCCGCACCTATCCCTCGTGCAGAGCCCGTGACAATGGCAACTTTTCCCTGTAAGGATAGCATCGTAAATTTTTACCAGGATGCAATACGCATAGCCAATTTACTTGGATTCGCCATAGTTTTTAAGGAATTTCACGATACTCTGATGATTTTGTTTTTCAGCCCAAGACATAGCATTGTCACCATGCTCATTTTTAATCGCCAAATCTGCACCATTTTCCAATAATAAGGAAACCGCATTTAAATGATTATCTCTGACCGCCATCATCAAAGCAGTTGTTCCATTATCCGTGGTCGAGTTAATATCAGCACCGCCACTCAGTAACAAGCGAATAATCTCCGGATGCCCGCCGGACGCGGCATAAATTAATGGATTCCACCCGCTGTGATTAATTTCCGCACCCTTAATATAGAGTTGTTTTACCATTTCGGTTTGACCGTGATAGCTGGCCAGCATAATCGCTGTTTCGCCGTGACCATTTCGAATATCCAATTTAGCGCCTGCCTCAATCAGGATTTCCGCAAGCTTCAGATTTTTGTTTTTTGCAGCAATCATCAATGGCGTGTAGCCTTCGATATCAGGAATATCGGGATTAGCGCCTTTGTTAAGCAATCGCGAGACTTCGAATAAATTATTTTTTTCAATTGCCCAGATTAAATCCTTCTGAATCCCGGCAGAAGCCACCAGCGACCAACTCAAAAGTGCGATTGCGACTAAAACCAGGCAATTGGATCTAAGTAGATAAGTCATTTCGAGGAATTTTAAATAAGTTAAAAAAATTATTGGTGGTTGCAACAGCAATATCACCTAACTCCACTGCGCGTAAACGCGCGATTTCTTCCGCCACATGCCGCACAAACGCAGGCTGATTTTGCTTGCCACGAAAAGGCACCGGAGCGAGATAAGGTGAATCGGTTTCAATCAGCATTCTATCTAACTGAATGCGCTTGGCAACTTCTTTTAATGCAACTGCGTTTTTAAATGTCACGATTCCTGAAAATGAAATGTAAAAATTCATCGTGATCGCTTGCTCGGCAACTTCCCAACTTTCGGTAAAACAGTGCATCACACCACCCACTTGGCTAGCACCCTCCTCCCGCATAATGCGTAAGGTATCCGCAGCCGCAGAACGCGTATGAATGATCAATGGCTTATTTGCCTCCAATGCAGCGCGGATATGCTGGCGAAAGCGCTCACGCTGCCACTCCAAATCTCCTTGCAGGCGAAAATAATCTAACCCGGTTTCACCGATGGCAATGACTTTGGGATGATTGGCCAACCTTGCCAATTCATGCGCCTGTGGTTCAATCTGATCTTCATAATCAGGGTGCACGCCCACTGAAGCAAACAAATTATGATGTGTTTCTGCCAATGCGCGTACTCGTGGAAAATCAGGCAAATTGACGCTGACACATAACGCATGCGTGACCTGATTCTTCTGCATATTAGCTAATAGTTGATCAAGGTCTTTAGCAAGATCGGGGAAGTCCAGATGACAATGTGAATCTATAAACATAGTAATAAAGAAATTTAAAAGTTACCGTACGCTACGCACTGCGTCGGCCCAACAATTGGGTGTTTCAAACAAACGCACTTGCTCTAATTGCAGATGGTTGCCGTAGCTATCCTGGTAAGCACCATCCAAAATATTAAACGCAATAAGAACCAGATTCTCCGCAGTAGGCTGAACATCCAACACAACCGTTTTATGATCTTCAATTGATTGCAAAAAATGCAAAACTTGCGTATCTCCAGAATAAACTAGAAATGCATGATCCCAGTGATCCACTAAAATGGTCTTTGCAATTTGCTTCACTTCGGAAAAATCCATGACCATGCCTTGCTGTGCTACGCCCTCATCAGCGATAATGTTGCCCGACAAGGTAATTTCAATACAGTAGCGGTGCCCGTGCAAATGCCGACACTGGCTGTTATGCGTTGAAATGCGGTGGCCCGCGTCAAATTCCAGCCTGCGTGTGATTAACATACGTACAATTTTACTAGCGCTAAATAAATAAATGAGATTGTAACATTGCAGCAAGAACCTAACTTATTGAATACGACTAATCACAACCGCGACAGTGCCGGGCTCACTTATGTTTATCCGGTCATATCGCGACGTGCCGGCGGTGTCTCGATCGGAATTAACCTGAACCCTAATAATGCCTGCAACTGGCGTTGTGTGTATTGCCAGGTGCCGGAACTTAAACGCGGCTCTGCACCGCGCATTGATCTGAATAAATTGGAAATTGAATTGCGATCATTCCTGCGCGATTTGATCCATGGTGATTTCATGCAAAAACAGGTACCTCCGGAAGCCAGAAACATTCACGACATCGCCTTATCTGGTAATGGTGAACCCACCAGTGCAAAAGAATTTGATCAAGTTATTGAATTGATTGGCCGTGTCAAAAAAGACTTTGCATTACCGGCAGATTTAAAAACCGTATTAATCACCAATGGCAGCTTAATTTATCGACCTACTGTACAAGCAGGTCTGAAACAGATGGCTAAGTTGAATGGCGAAGTCTGGTTCAAATTCGATCGCGCATTGGCAAAAGAGAGACTATATATCAACAATACATCGATCAGCCTGAAAAAAATTAATGATCATTTGCGCATAGCCACTGCTTTGTGCCCCACCTGGCTGCAAACCTGCGTTTTTCAAATCAACGCTATGCCTCCTGCAGAAGAAGAAATAGTCGCTTATTTAAACTTTTTGCAACAACTGATTAATAATGAAATTCCGCTCCAAGGCGTTTTATTATATGGCATAGCACGTCCGTCGCTACAACCTGAAGCGGCACAGCTATCAACAGTGGATGAATCCTGGTTAGCAGCTTATGCCAAAAGAATTGAAGCGCTTGGCATAACGGTAAAAATTAATTCGTAGCATCACCACTCGAATTTTCTACTGTCATCATAAATTTATCTCTATGTGTGGCCAATTTACAACAGAATGAAGTTTCTTGATATTAATCAAGACTTACATTTTATATAATTGATATTAATGTAAAACAATAAGAATTATCCAAGTCGAAATTTATAAAGAGGTTATATCCAGACTTTAAGAAAAAAGCTTATCGCTTATAATGGCAGCCCGGATCATTCAAGAAAAACAGTACCCTGCCAGCAACAATGTTTGCCCTCTGTAATAAATACCGTATTAATCCCAATAACAGGAGTTTCGTAATGAATTCATCGCGTGTGTTTTCTTTTTCAGCAGAACCTTCCGCTGCGTTAAGAATACATTGGATAAAAAAAATACAGCATAAATTATTCAATATCGGCTTTAGCATTGCTGCTATGTGTTTGGTTTCTCAGGCTTACGCAACAAACCCAGCCACGGCAAACACCAATACCGGCACGCCAACAAGTTCAGCTTCCGCCGCAGCACCGCAAGCTGCAGCGGGTCCATTCGATATGTCGAAAGTACCTCCGATCAGCCCAGCGGCACGCCCTGGCTTATTTATGTTGCCTCCCACGGGCCCTGGCTACTTTTCACTCTGGGATTTAATCACGGGCAATAAACGCGAGAAACCGCCCGTTGCGCCCTACGCACCCTTTGCGCTATTAACCACGCCGGCATATGACATCGATTTTCGTTATCTGGATAACCCAGACCACGAAAAAGACCTTTTTGATCCAGTCAAAAGAATCCATTTAGCCAGTGATTGGTTGTTATCCTTTGGCGGTAACTTCTGGTATCGCTACATTCATGAAACAGACAGCCGCTTAAATGCAGAAGGCACCAATAACGATTTTCACATGCTACGCACGCGCTTCCATGCAGACTTGTGGTATCGCGATCGAGTACGTTTATTTGCAGAACTGATTGACGCCCGTGCTTTTGGTTCTGAGCTACCTCCACTGGTAACGGATCGGAATCATGCTGATATTTTAAATATGTTTGCCGACATCAAGCTGGCCAATATTAATAATGGTCCGGCGTACATTCGTGTTGGTCGGCAAGAGCTCATGTACGGCTCACAAAGACTGATCTCCACGCTGGATTGGGTTAATACGCGCCGAACATTCCAAGGCGTGAAAACTTTTTGGCGTAATGCAGAATGGGATGTCGATGCTTTCTGGATGCGCCCGATGGTAATCGAGAAAGGGAATGTCGATAACTGGGATACACAACAAAACTTTTTTGGCTTGTGGGCAACAAATAAAACAAGACCTGGGCACTTAATCGATCTTTATTTTCTGAGCTTAATCAATGACCGTAATCTTGCAGCCACTAATGTGCTCTCTGGAAATATTCTACAAGGCAATGCTGATACGCATACGATAGGTGGTCGCTTGGCTGGAAATTATGACAATTTCTTATATGAACTGGAAGGCATGTATCAGTTCGGCCAGCGATCCAACCTCGACGTTTCCGCTTTTGCTGTTGCAACGGGTCTTGGCTATCGCTTACCGTTACCGATGAATCCGCAAGGCTGGATACGTTATGATTTTGCATCCGGCGATAGCAATTCCAAAGATGGCAGAAGCAATACCTTCAATCAATTGTTTCCGTTCGGTCACTACTACCTGGGTTTCCTGGATCGCATAGGACGCCAAAACATGCATGACATCAACGCACAGTTTACTATGCAACCAATGCCCTGGATAACATTCATTACGCAATATCATCGTTTCTATTTGGCTAATAACCGCGATTTTTTATATAACGCTGCTGGTCAAGCAACCTTGCAGGACGTCACGGGTCAGTCAGGCAGTCATATCGGAGATGAACTTGATTTCCGCTTAAATCTTCATGTAAATCGCCACCAGGATGTATTGGTGGGTTATTCAAAAATGTGGCGTGGTGAATTTCTGGATAAGCAAAGACCGGGAATCTCTCCTGATCTTTTCTATGTTCAATATAACATCCGTTTCTAGGCTTTATCAAATCTACACAACCACCGGATAATGCCGGTGGTTTTTCCTATCGCAAATATCGATAGCGACCAACAACCTAAGATTCATGTGCACTGCTGGCCTTCCACCAATCCGCAATAATTTTTCCTGCCGCGGGATTTACCAGATAGCCATACGAACGGTGGCAATTCAACCCCTCATTATTTCGGTAAAAATTATAAATTCCATTACAGTGATCTTTGATAGATTCAATAATTCCCATCGCTCGCATTGGCGCAAAGTCATCAGCAAGCGCCTGGTCAAGCGCTGTAATATCTCCGACAGAAGATATATTTTCCCAATGTCGGATATTGCTTGGATATCGTTTTCCCCCGATTTGGTTATTACTGTTAACCGACGCTGTACATAATTCATACCCAGTGGACTACCCATCGTCAGGAATAAATCAATTTTGCCGGGCAAATGCTCCAAATGCGACAACTCCCATAAGGTGTCATAGGCAATCACAGAACCCAGGCTATGACCGATCAACAGCACTTTGTCATTGTTTGCCAGCATCGGACGCAACTCTTGTTTCAATAATTCACGAATCTCGGAGGCAATATTATTGTTGTTCTGAAAATAACGATTGGTTTCTAATGCAGCTGATCGCAAAGGCTCGTGTATCAAGCGCAGAAAGCAAGGAAGATAATCTACGATGGTATACAAAATGCGGTCTAGCTTGCGGAGCCATGCATCCGCTTCTCGAATATCCTGTTCTGTAGGACCGTGTTGATTGATTAATGCATCAATCCATTCAAGTTCACTACTAATATCTTTATTTAAATGATAATAGGGGTAATTCCAAGCAACCAATCTAAAACTTTCTGGGTGCAAGCTCAAATCTGCGTCTATTTCCGGCTCAGCACGGCGAACACCTTCAAGTAAAGTACGCCATAACAACTTTTTATGTTCATTTGCGGTTGGTTTTGGGTTTTTCCCAGGGATAAAAATAATTTGTCGTCGGCTTATTCCGTTAGTCATGTTGAATTATCACTTTGATGCGATCAGGGCTACGATCTGTTGACATTTTATATAAGGGCGTCTCTAGAAATTCAAAGTTCCAAACAAAATGAGGCGTGAGAAAAAATGGTGACGCAGCATATAACTGATATGTAAGGAAACATTTTTTGTGGGCAACAAAGTGTTGTGACGAAATTTGGATTTTTAGAGGTATCCATAAGTATTTAATAAGTCAATACCAGGTCACATAGAGTACAAGTGGAGAAGGCACTGCCCATAATCCAGATTTCGAACAAGAAGTTAAAAACGGGTAACATCACCATTGGCAAAGATTATTACGTATAAAAAGGCTATGTAACAATTAATTATTGAATTGTTTGTCCAACGTGCATTGAGATATAGAGGTGTGCACAATGAAATCAACGGAATTCAAAGCATGGATGGAATTGATTGAACGCATGAG
>NZ_JALHQJ010000046.1 GCF_022842015.1 Nitrosomonas sp.
GATTGACATAGCTAAAAAGCTGTTGTTGCGAGCGTTCAATTCCGCGCATGATTTATGAGGTGAGTGGGTTCCATCAAATTTTACCCGACTCGGTGGGCTTTTCAACGGCCTGTTAGGCCTCCTTCTAAACGAATTATGCACAAACGCAATAAAGTATGCTTTTCCTGGAAATCGTTCGGGAACGATTCAGATTAAACTACAACATCATAACTCAAACCAGTTGTTGATACGTATTAGTGACAATGGTATTGGCATATCAGATGATTTTGACATTGAAAATACGCCTACACTAGGTCTACAACTCGTTCAATTGCTAAGTGAACAGATAAGCGCAAAGTTAACTATTCACCGCAGAAACCCAACAAGTTTTACACTCATCTTTCCGAAGGATCTGTGATAAAACCGATTCTTGTCATGCCTGCTTTAGCCGCAATACTCATTACCCGTGCAATATGTTCATAGTGCGCCAATTTATCTGCGTGAAGATGTAATTCAGCTTCAGGCTCCTGGCTTATTTTTGCAGCAAAGCGCGATGCTAATTGTTCCAGTACTTCGGGCTCTCCATTCCAGAATAGACTACCATCCGCACGTATTGCCAATTCAACATGTTCAGTTTGTGTGATATTTGGAACATTCTCTGCTTTTGGCAGATCAATCTTGACTGAATGAGTAAGAAGTGGTGCTGTAATAATAAAAATGATTAACAATACCAGCATCACATCAACCAACGGTACCACATTAATTTCTGACATAGGGGCCTGGCGCCCGCTATCTTGCATACTTCCAAACGCCATCATCGCCCCCTTTCTATCGCAACATCAATTGCGCTTGTGCTTATTTCGCGCTGCGAATGTGGCGCAGAGAATGAAGTATCATTGTTATCTCCAACCGTTATCAGTATGAACAGATCATGCGCAAAAGCTTCCAGGCGCGCAAGCCAGATACGGTTACGACGAACAAAAGCGTTATAGGCAAGCACTGCTGGAATGGCTACCGCCAACCCTAACGCTGTCATGATTAATGCTTCGCCAACAGGCCCGGCGACCTTATCTAAAGTGCCCTGCCCCGAAAGTCCAATTTGTATCAGCGCATGATAAATACCCCATACTGTTCCAAATAAGCCAATATAGGGTGCTGCCGAACCTGCTGTTGCGATTAACGTCAGGCCATTCTCAACTCGAGTAGCTTCCTGATCAATACCGTTGCGTAAAGTACGCGTTAGAAACTCACTTGTTCCACCTGCAGCAGCTAATTTATGCGTGCTGTGTAACTTGGAATTAGCTGCCGCATCAATACCCAGCTTAGCAAGCTCTGAGAATGCATTATTTGGCACAGCGTTTCTTAACTCAATATGAGCCGTTTGTAGCGAATCAAAACTCCAAAAATGCTTTAAAAAAGCCTCAGCACGGCGTTTAGCAATTATATTTGCAATACTTTTTGTGATAATCAGATACCAACTCGCTATCGATAGTGACAATAGTAATACAAGTACACTGATGCCCACTCCATCAATCTGATCGAGAAAATGGGAAAAGCCGAGTCCTTGTTCCATGAATTAATTTCCTTGCAGTACAAAATTAAAAGGTTGTAAGGCTATCGCTCGAACGGGCTGGCCGTTACGCAACGACGGATTACAGTGCCAGCTCTTCACTGCGGCCAATGCCGCAGTATCAAGACGCTCATAGCCACTGCTATTAAGAACTTTTGCATCATCAATACGCCCACTCTCATCCAGCTCTACACGCAACACCAATTTACCTTCTTCACCCATGCGTCGCGAGATGGCAGGATACGCTGGCGGTGATAATTTTGGGCAAGAAACGGATAATTCCGAAGCCAACGTCATAGGTCCAGTTGGCATTTGTGCTGGTGCAGCATCCGGCAAGGATCTGGATTCTCTCGTTTGCTCCTGAACCGGCACAGGTGCCGGCAATGGGTCTGTAACCGGCTCGACATATTCTTGCTTAGGAATTGCGGGTGCTTTAGCGACAAGACGCTCTTTTTTGGGCTTGACCACAGGCTTTCTGGCTGGCTGAAGCTTAACAGGAACAGGTTTCGGCAATGATTCAGGGGCAGCACGCGGTATTGATGGAGTTATTAGCTCAGCAAACAAAGTAACTACCTGATCAGGAGCTGGAATTAAGCGTTGATTCCATAATAAATAAAATAAAGCAGCGTGCACTACCAGTACAAACAACAATCCCGGCAACGAAATAAGGCGTTGTTGCTGTTCAAAATATTCACTATTTTTCCAAGATAATGATTGCATTACAGAATAACAAATCCAGAAAAATATTACTTATTATTGACTTGAAAATACCACAAGCTAATATGCTGATTTGACAAACAACATGTGTATGAACGCCACCTCAACCCAATGCACTGCTCTAAATATGATGACCAGAAACTAAGCTGACCAGCCTTTTATGATAACGCAAACGATAATAATTATCAATCACTAGATTGATAATTAAGCTTAATGCGAGTTGGTTTACCAAAACAATACAAAACAAATGATCTTACTTGCATAAAAATTCTTTTCCGCTGCGCAGGCTAACAGATAGTGATATAGTGCCATCACATCCGATCTAATTCAAACATGACTTACACCACCCCCGGTTTCTGGCGTCGCATTATTTGTCTGATTTATGAGTTTCTGCTTTTATTGGCCGTTTTGCTATTTGCAGGATTTATTTTTCATCTTATCTTCAGAGACACGCAAGCTTTTTATTTCCGACCATTATTTCAATTTTATCTACTCTTGGTTATGGGATATTACTTCACTTGGTTTTGGACACATGGCGGACAGACCTTGGCCATGCAAACTTGGAAGATTCGTGTTGTAACCGCGGATGGCGACAGTTTAACAAAGAAACAGGCCATTATTCGTTACTTGCTCGCAATAACGGGTATTCTCCTTTTTGGACTCGGAATCATCTGGGCGTTATTTGATCGCGATCACCAATTTCTTCATGACCGTATAGCAGGAACTCGTATCATTTTTTGTCAGGATAAGATTCAATAAGAATCAACTAATCCCCCTACGATAATCAATTCATTGCCTTTCTCCGTTATAGAAATTCACATGCACACTTTTAGACTCAGTTACAAAAAAGTGTATACTAATCGAATTGTTATGATTTTCACTACGTTAATAATTAAGCATTTAAAGATTGATTTCAATAATCCGTTAATATAACAACCTTACTTCTACATTAGCGATCATTTAAACAAATGCTTAGTCCAATTTTCTCAGCAATTACTAGCTTGAAACTCCATCTCAGAGAATTCCCCATCCAAGCTAACTGCTTAGTTATCTTTGCTGCAACAATAGCCATTTTCATCACTGATTTAAGTCTCCCCTTGGGTGTTGCGGCTGGCGTCCCTTATGCATTGGTAATATTCGCAAGTCTATGGGTCAGTGGAGTTCAATTTACCTACCTAATTGCCACGCTCGGATTTACTCTAACCATTGCAGGATACTTTCTATCATCGCACATGGTTGTCCCATTAGATATTGTATTGTTTAATCGGGGGATAACTTTGTTGCTGATCATTTGCTCCGCATACATGGTGATTAAAATCAAAAGAGCAAATGTGGATATCACTACGTTAATGAATCAGATATTGATCGACCCTGTCACGGGATACAAAAACCGCCAAGCTTTTGAAACCGAATTCGATACAGAAATAGTGCGTAGCAAACGATATCAACGGAGTTTATCCATCGCGATTATCGATATTGATCTTTTAAAATTATTCAGTGACAACTATGACTATAAAAGCAAAAGCGATTCCATTAAAAGAATTTCCCAAGAAATTAAAACCAACATCAGAATAACCGATTTTCTTTATCGTATTGATATCAATATATTTGCCATAGTATTTTCTGAGACAGATTTGATCGAAGCTAAAAAAGTATGTGAAGCCATACGCAAGAAAATCTCTTCCGCCATCGATAAGAACGCTGAAAACAAAATCATGATAAGCATCGGTGTCGCGATGCTTGAAGAAACAGATAACAAAACCAATCTCTGCAAACGCGCAGAAAATGCACTCTTTATTTCAAAACAAAATGGAGGGCATCAGGTTTCCACCTTGCCTTCGATCGCCAATAAAGAAAAAACCACTGTCGCCGCCATTTTGTCGCGTTCGAGATCTGATTGATTCCATTTTATTTCTACAAAACGAGCTAAAACATCCTCTGCGCAAGGACATCAATTCTTTTTAGCTACAGAAAGAATGCATTTATCGATGCATTGAAGAAATTACTTCAAATTCTCTTATATAATCCCGGGTATCAATCAGACAAAACCCTACGTTTCTGAGACACCCATGAGTTTATTGAACAAACCAATGGCCAAAAAATCAAACGGCCATTCCTTCTCACCCAGAGTAGCCCGACTATTACGTGAATCCGGGCTATTAATATTGATGGGTGCTGCACTTTATCTAATATTGATTTTTATTAGCTATGACCGTAGCGATGCCGGCTGGTCGCATAGTGGTGACTTTAATCAAATCCAGAATGCAGGGGGGCATGCCGGTGCATGGCTGGCTGACTTATTGCTGTATTTATTTGGGGCATCTGCATGGTGGTGGGTTGCTTTCTTTCTGTCTGCAATTGCGTGGAGCTATCGCCGAATAGATACCGTCGGAATCTTTGATCGGCATTCCGTGTTACTTTCTCTTGGCGGTTTTTTACTGTTGTTATCAGCCAGCAGCGGTCTGGAATCGCTCAGATTTTACTCCATCAACATTTCACTCCCTTTACCACCGGGCGGAATGCTAGGCAACACAATTAGTTACTATCTCTCGCAAATACTGGGATTTACAGGCGCAACACTGACATTATTAATACTCATCGCTGTCGGCTTTAGTCAATTTACCGGCTTGTCATGGGTTCGATTTGTAGAAATGCTTGGTGAAAGTGTTGAGAATCTATTATTACTACTCAAAAATGCATGGGAAACAAGACAAGACAAACTTGCAGGTTTCGTTGCTTCTCATGTCCGAGAAAAATCCGTTGAGAGCGAGAAAAAACGCATAGAAAATAATCCGATTCTGCATATCGAACCACCGACAACCAGTATTATCAAATCTCAGCGCATTATCAAAGAGAAACAACCTTCCTTATTTTCGGATTTGCCTGACTCACCACTGCCGCCGTTGCGTCTTCTAGATGAACCGGATAAAGATTTTGAAATATTATCCAAAGAAACCCTTGAATTTACTTCTCGCCTGATCGAGCGAAAACTCAAAGAATTTGGTGTCGATGTTAAGGTTGTTGCAGCCTTCCCTGGGCCAGTCATCACCCGCTATGAAATTGAGCCGGCTATTGGCGTCAAGGGCAATCAAGTCATCAATCTGGTCAAGGATCTGGCGCGCGCATTATCGGTTGCTAGCATACGGGTAGTCGAAACCATTCCGGGAAAAACCACCATGGGACTGGAAATTCCCAATCCTAAGCGGCAAATTGTCCGACTCCAAGAAATTCTCAGTTCGCAGGTGTATGCTGACTCCGCTTCAGCGCTGACCATTGCATTAGGTAAAGATATCAGCGGGCGCCCGATTGTATCGGATCTCGCTAAAATGCCTCATGCGCTGGTAGCTGGAACCACCGGCTCAGGCAAATCAGTTGCGATCAATGCAGTTATTCTAAGCCTTATTTATAAAACCACACCCGATCAAACCCGCTTGATCCTGATTGATCCAAAAATGCTAGAACTATCGGTATATGAAGGTATTCCGCATTTACTGACGCCGGTTGTCACCGATATGCGCGAAGCTGCTAGTGCATTACGCTGGTGTGTCGCCGAAATGGAGCGTCGTTATAAACTGATGTCTGCATTAGGTGTTCGCAATCTCGGTGGTTACAATCAGAAAATCCAAGAAGCGATTAAAAATGAAGAGCCCGTAATTAATCCACTGACACTACCTGAGGAAGAACAGGAATATCTAGAAGAATTGCCGCTGATTGTCGTGGTAATTGATGAGCTAGCCGATTTGATGATGGTCGCCGGCAAGAAGGTTGAACAATTAATTGCCCGGCTAGCGCAAAAAGCACGCGCATCTGGCATTCATCTCTTATTGGCAACCCAACGCCCATCCGTTGATGTGATAACCGGTCTGATTAAAGCAAATATTCCGACCCGAATTGCGTTTCAAGTATCGAGCAAGATTGATTCACGTACCATCCTCGATCAAATGGGAGCCGAAGCCTTACTGGGTCAAGGTGACATGCTGTACTTACCACCCGGCAGCGGCTATCCGCAACGTATTCATGGTGCTTTTGTCGCCGATCATGAAGTGCATAAGGTGGTGGAGTATCTTAAAGAACATGGAGAACCTAACTACATCGAAGAAATTCTTAAGATTGATGAAGAAGACAATGATACCGGCAACACACTCGATTTTAAAAAACCATCCGAAGGTGAAGCCGACCCGCTCTATGACGAAGCCGTTGCCATTGTAATCAAAACTCGACGGGCCTCCATCTCTCTCGTACAAAGAAATTTGCGAATCGGCTATAATCGTGCCGCCCGTCTTGTAGAAGATATGGAACGAGCCGGCTTGGTTTCTTCAATGCAAAGTAACGGTAATCGAGAAGTACTAGCTCCGGCACGTAACGAATAATCTAATTTCCAACTGCTATACTTTGCTCTACACACCCATTTCATTCAAGGAACCTATGCTCCGTTTAAGCTGTTCCACTTTCTTCTTGCTGCTCAGTCTGACACCAGTCCTGGCTGAAGCAACTGCCATCAACAGTCTTAAAACCTTTATTCAGGAAACCCGCACAGTTCGAGCAAACTTCTCACAAACGCTGTACGATAAAAATTCTCGCGCCATCCAAGAATCAACCGGCACCATGCAGTTCGAGCGTCCTGAAAAATTTCGCTGGGCTTATGAAAAACCATACGAGCAACTGATTGTTGGCAACGGCACACAAGTCTGGTTTTATGATCATGACCTCAACCAAGTAACTGTGCGCCAATTTAACCTCGCTATCGGTAGCAGTCCAGCCGCATTACTCGCCGGCAGCAGTACGATTGAAGACAATTTTGAGCTGGTTGAACTGGGCGTGCAAAATGAAATGGAATGGCTCGAAGCAATTCCCAAAAACAAAGAAAGCAACTTTGAGTTCATTCAAATAGGGTTTTCTCCGGACGGCGCGCTCAAGGTTATGGCATTGCGGGATAATTTCGGACAAACAACATTATTGTCGTTCTCCGAGCTAGATAAAAACCCCACCCTACCCGCTGATTTATTCACATTCATTCCTCCGGACAATGCAGACGTCATCAGTGAGTGATTTGGACCTTTTTTCGATTAATGCACCCAAAGCTCCATTGGCAGAACTACTTCGTCCCAAACAACCAAGCGACGTCATTGGACAAAATCATCTGCTCGGTACAGGAAAACCACTGCGGTTGGCATTTGAATCAGGCAAACCGCATTCGATGATTTTATGGGGTCCGCCAGGAACCGGGAAAACCACACTAGCTCGCCTCATGTCAACTGAATTTGATTGTGAGTTCATTGCCCTATCTGCCGTGCTATCGGGCGTCAAAGACATTCGCAATGCAATTGAGCAGGCTCAATTAGTCCTGCAACAAACCGGTCGGCACACCATTCTTTTCGTCGACGAAGTGCATCGCTTTAACAAATCACAGCAAGATGCTTTTTTACCGCACGTAGAACAAGGCTTAATCACTTTTATCGGTGCCACCACGGAAAACCCATCATTTGAAATCAACAATGCCCTGTTATCGCGCGTTCAAGTGTATATACTCAATGCCTTATCAGAACAGGAGTTATCCAGATTATTTGAGCGCGCTCAAAATAATCTGGATAAAGTGCAATTTTCTGATGAAGCAAGGAATTTACTAATCGAATTCGCTGACGGTGATGCCAGGCGTTTACTAAATCTGCTAGAACAAATCCATACTGCAGCCAGAACTGAATCCATCACGAAAATCAGCAAAGATATTGTTCTCAACACGTTATCACGCAATGCACGCAACTTTGATAAAGGCGGCGATGAATTTTATGATCAGATATCCGCACTACATAAATCTGTTCGCGGGTCTTCACCTGATGCAGCACTCTATTGGCTGTGTCGCATGTTGGATGGCGGCGCCGATGCGCTATATATCGGACGAAGATTGATTCGCATGGCCATTGAAGACATCGGCCTAGCTGATCCGCGTGCTCTGCGCTTAACATTAGATGCCTGTGAGACTTATGAGCGGCTAGGCAGTCCGGAAGGCGAATTGGCGCTGGCACAAGCCACCTTGTATCTGGCCTGCGCGCCGAAAAGTAACGCCGCCTATCTGGCATACAAGAAAGCGCGTTCCTTGGTTGCCCAGGATAAATCACGCCGCGTCCCACTGCACCTGCGTAATGCACCCACCAAACTGATGCAAGATATCGGCTATGGAGACGCTTACCGCTACGCGCATGATTGCCCGGAGGCCTACGCAGCGGATGAAAATTATTTTCCAGATGAAATGCCCGAAGTGAATTTTTATCAACCAACTACTTTCGGACTGGAACAAAAAATTCAAGAAAAATTGGCTCATTTACGAAATTTAGATAAACAAGCAAAGCGTAAGCTATAAAGTTCAATTAATACCGGTTATTTTGGAGTTTTTGCATGCTAGAGATTCAACAACTACGCACTGATTTGAACAACATTACCCAGCAACTCGCCAAAAGAGGCTACACTTTTCCTGCCGAAGCATTTAATGCTTTGGAAGCAGAACGCAAAATAATCCAAACCCAAACACAAGAACTTCAGGCGCAACGCAACATAGCATCGAAGAAAATCGGCCAGGCAAAAAGCAAGGGGGAGGATACTTCGGCGATTATGACTGAAGTAGCGCATCTAGGCGATGCGTTGAAACAAGCGGAAAATCAGCTGGAGCACATTCAACATCATTTGCAAAAAATTCTGCTCGAGGTTCCCAATCTTCCGCATATCAGCGTACCCGAAGGCAAAGATGAGGCAGGCAATGTACGCATTCGTCAATGGGGTGAACCACGACAATTTGATTTTGACATCAAAGACCATGTCAGTATCGGAGAAGGACTCGGATTGCTGGATTTTGAAACCGCTGCCAAACTCAGTGGGGCACGCTTCAGCTTGATGAAAGGCGGGCTCGCTCGTCTGCATCGGGCGCTGGCTCAATTTATGCTGGATATTCATACGCTGGAACATGGTTACATCGAAACCTATGTACCCTATCTGGTGAGTCGTGATAGCCTGCGTGGCACGGGACAACTTCCCAAATTCGAACAAGATTTATTTGCCGTGACCGCTGGTGGTGAGGAATCTTCCTCTGCGAAAAACACACCTGAATATCATCTCATCCCCACTGCGGAAGTACCCATTACCAACATGGTGCGCGATGAAATCGTGCCGTTGCAATCGCTCCCGCTCAAATATGTCTCACATACGCCCTGCTTCCGTTCTGAGGCCGGTAGTTATGGCCGGGATACGCGCGGGCTGATTCGTCAACACCAATTTGATAAAGTAGAGCTGGTACATATCGTTCACCCGGACCAATCCTACGAAGCATTGGAACAACTGGTCGGGCATGCAGAAAAGATTCTGCAGAAACTAGCGCTGCCATACCGAGTCATGGCCTTATGCACCGGAGATATGGGCTTCGCGGCAGCAAAAACTTACGATATTGAGGTTTGGTTACCTGCACAAAACACCTATCGGGAGATTTCCTCCTGCAGCAATTGTGAAGCGTTCCAATCCCGCCGCATGCAAGCACGCTTTCGCAATGAAAATGGCAAACCGGCGTTACTACACACATTAAACGGCTCTGGTCTAGCTGTCGGGCGCACACTGGTGGCCGTATTGGAAAACTACCAGAACGCGGATGGCAGCATCACTATACCTGAAGTTTTGCGCCCCTATATGAATGGTCTTGACCAACTCGGGAGTAGCGGCGCAAAATGAAAACCAAGCACAACGATTCACTCTTCTTATAGGAAGTCTCATCATGCAAAATGAACATACCAGTCAGCCCAACAACAAATCCGACAACGACAGCAAGCTCAAAACACTCGAAGCTGAGGTGCGCGAAGCGATTGCCAGCGGCACGCATATCCAGGAAACCGTGCACCGGCTAACTCTGGAAGCCATGAATGCAAAACATATCGATTTGGAATCCCTGCAGCGAATTATCACCGCGGTGATGGATGGCGTGCACGACGGCGCAACACACCAGCTACAACATGCAGCCAATCAAACGCAAGCAGCAAAATCACAAATTACTGAAGCCGTTGCAGGACTCGATTCCGCATTGGCTGGGTTTGCCGAAGCCTCCAAACTGGCCGTTCAAGAAGCAACAGGTCAGGCCAGGAAATTCTCTGAGACCGAATTAGAGCGCACCCGCTCTGATCTGGAAAGCCTCGAAAGTCTATTCGTCGACACCCTGCATCGTACCGGTACAGCAGCGCAAGGCGTGATTTCAGAGATTCTGCTCGATTTGAGCCATCATGCAAAAAATACCGGAACCACAGTAGGTTCTCAGCTACAAGAAACACTGGCTATTTTCGCGCAGCAAATCGCATCAGTTGGACAATCTCAGCTAGAAACCGGAACCACACTCGCGCAAAAAACTGCCGAATTTGTGAGTAAAATTGCTCAAGGCGTACTATCGGGAATCAAAGATAAATCCAAATAAGGCTATTATTGAATTCGATCGAATAAAGCACCCCGCCGCAAGCAGCGGGGTATTAACCGCGCTCTTCAACCTGCTGGTTTTCAACCAGCTTTCGCCCCAAGGGGCGGGGAATTTAACCCGAAGAGATTAAACGTATCGTTAGCCCCACATAGCTTAAAAAATAGAGCTAACGATATCCTAACTTAAATCCTCGCCACCTAACGCATCAACCATTGCAGTGATCAGTTGACTGAGTTCACCGGTCATAATAGCGAAATCGCTGATGAACAATTCTTCAGCATTTTCAGTTGACTCTTTCAGAATATCCTGTGGCGCAATCCGCCGCAGCTGCAAATTATCATGCAATACAAATGAGATTTTACTATCCCATGTCATTGCCAGCCTGATCACTTTTTTCCCTGCACGTATATGACGTACAGTCTCTTCGGTCTCCAGCGCATGGTGGGTATATTTGACAGTTGCTCTCTCATCACTCATACCTTGCAGCTCACAATCACGATCAATGCTAAATATAGAAGGCAAATCGTCACCAGACAACCAACGTGTCATCGCTGAAGAAGGCGAAACCTGCGTCTCCAACGGTGCCAAAGTTAGACCGCGCATTGATTTAACTAATACCTCAACCAATTCATCAGCTTTCTGAGTGCTCGCCGTATCAATTATCAAACGACTCTTAACCGCATCAATCCAAGCATAAGTTTTGTGGCGCTGTGTAAAAGCACGCGGCAATAACTCAATTATCGTGGCTTCCTTGATATCTCTAACTTGTTTCTTGCCTGGCTTATAGCCTTGCATTTTCTCAATTTGCGCAATACGGTTCTTGGCATGCTGATTAATCACACCAGCTGGCAATAATTTCTTCTCAACACCCAAAGCAATCAGCCATTGTTGGCCATAAGCATGGATAAAATTCTCCTGCTCGTCGCGAGGCGGCACCCAGCCGCGGCTTTGCATCTCCATTTGCATGCATGCTTGCAAGGCATGTTGAGAAAGCGCCTCTTCAAGGCTATTCAGTGTTATATTTCCACTACTAATACGATAAACTTGTAAATTTCTGAACCACATAGTTTTACTCTATTAACTTGTTGATTGTCTTTGCCATCATAATTGCATGAAAAAAATTTACTCTGCTGGCAATTTGTTGGAAGCGCAGATAGTACTTGATCTGCTCGAACACGCCTATATCCCGGCGAGAATTTTTAATCAGCATGCGCAGGGCTGTGTCGGAGAAATTCCATTCACACATGCATATCCCGAAGTATGGATCATACGCGAAGAAGATTTCGAGCGCGGCAAGCGTGTCGTTGAAACCTACGAGAAAACACCGACAACAACCGGCATCATACGCTGTCCTGCTTGTAATGAAGAAAATCCAGCCAATTTTCAGCTCTGCTGGAAATGCGGCTCTGGCTTAGAGATTGTCCTGTACCAAGCCAAGGTTTCCGAATAAACAATACAATCAAAGTGTGATGAATACTTATCCACCACTTCATGCTTTCTCGAACATAAAATCTGATAATGCCTATGTTGCCATCAATTGAACAACGCCTTGCCGCAGAACTTGTGGTTAAACTGGTACAGATCCAGGCCACTATCCAGTTACTGGATGACGGCTCTACTGTCCCATTTATTGCTCGCTACCGCAAGGAAGCTACTGGAGGATTGGATGATGTGCAATTGCGCCAATTAGCAGAACGCTTGCACAGTTTGCGTGAGCTGGAAAAACGGCGCGCGACAATCATCAACGCAATTGAGAAGCAGAACAAGATGACCCCGACATTGCTGGATGCGATCACCCATGCGCAAGACAAGACACATCTGGAAGATTTGTACCTGCCCTACCGAAAAAAACGCCGCACCAAAGCGCAAATCGCCTTGGAAGCTGGCCTGCAAGCGCTGGCAGATGCGCTGTTAAATGACTCACGGCTTGATCCGGAAATTGAAGCGACCAAATACCTGAAAGCGCCGTTCACCACCGAGGAAGGCGATAATCCAGGAGTGGCGGATGTCGAGCAAGCATTGGAAGGCGCGCAACATATCCTGATGGAGCGTTTCGCCGAACATGCACCGCTGCTGCAAACACTACGCGAATACTTGCGCTTGCATGGCATTCTGACTGCCAAGGCCGTCAAGGACAAACAAGACAGCGACACCAAATTTACTGATTATCATGATTATCATGAAGCGATCAGTAAAATTCCTTCGCATCGTGCATTGGCGCTGCTACGCGGCGAACGTGAAGGATTCTTGAAGCTAAAACTGCGGTTGGATTCTGAACTGGAAGAAAAGAGTGGGATTTTGGCACTCAACTCATGCGAACAACGAATCGCGCAACAATTTAACATACGTGACCAAAAACGCGCAGCAGATAGTTGGTTGATTGACACCGTGCGTTCAGCCTGGCGTAACAAAATCCACGTACACCTGGAAACCGAGCTGATGAGCAACTTGCAAGAATGCGCCGAAACCGAAGCCATCCGAGTATTCGCGCAAAACCTCAAAGCCTTGTTGCTCGCTCCTCCTGCCGGTGCGCGCGTCACCATCGGACTGGATCCCGGATTACGCACTGGAGTGAAAGTTGCGATCGTTGATACCACCGGAAAAGTACTCGACATGGCAACGATTTATCCACATCCGCCTAAAAATGATTGGGATGGTGCAATCCAGACTTTAAAGCAATTGGCACAAAAGCATGACGCTTCTCTGGTCGCGATTGGCAACGGTACTGCATCACGGGAAACCGACCATCTAGCCAAAGACTTAATCAAACAGCATCCACAACTCAAACTTACATCGATCATGGTGTCCGAAGCCGGAGCTTCGGTGTATTCTGCATCTGAGCTTGCCTCGGAAGAATTGCCAGATCTGGACGTATCGCTGCGCGGAGCGGTCTCAATTGCACGGCGATTGCAAGATCCCTTGGCCGAGTTGGTCAAGATCGACCCAAAATCGATTGGTGTCGGCCAATACCAGCATGACGTCAATCAAAGCCAATTAGCGCACACACTCGATGCCGTAGTGGAAGACAGCGTCAATGCTGTCGGCGTTGATGTCAATACCGCCTCTCCTGCCCTGCTGCGTTACGTTGCCGGACTCAACAGCAAAATTGCGCACAACATCACCGCATACCGCAACGCTAAGGGTATGTTCGCCAAACGTACCGATTTAATGAAAGTCACGGGCTTAGGCACAAAAACTTTTGAACAAGCCGCCGGGTTCTTGCGCATTCCCACTGGAACAAATCCGCTTGATGCTTCCGCTGTTCACCCGGAATCATATCCGCTGGTCGAGCAAATACTCAATGACGTAAAGCTGAGTGTTTCCGAACTGATCGGCAATCAAACAGTTTTGAGAGCTATCCGTCCGGAGAAATACTCCAACGCACAATTTGGTCTACTGACCGTCAAAGACATCCTGCAAGAACTCGAAAAGCCCGGCCGTGATCCGCGCTCCACCTTCAAAACCGCCACTTTTAAGGAAGGCATTGAGTCGATGAAAGACTTACAACCCGGCATGATGCTCGAAGGCGTCATTACCAACGTTGCCGCATTCGGTGCATTTGTCGATATCGGTGTACATCAAGACGGTTTAGTGCATATCTCCGCGTTGTCAGATAAATTTGTCAAAAACCCGCATACCATTGTCAAGGTGGGTCAAGTGGTTACAGTCAAGGTATTGGATATTGATGAAAAACGTAAGCGGATTGCATTGACAATGCAACTTGCTAACGGCAAGGAGAAAATATCCTAGAAAAAAATTATCGTCACAGCGTACACTTAGTGGAAAAGGCTCCTGTGACAAAACCATAAGAACCAAGATTAAAAAGAATAATTCATCGTGATATCAGTTAGTAAGCGGTACAAATAATCACTAAATCTGCATTTAACTCGATAAATCCATTTATATCGATAGTCTATTCAGGTATAATGCCGCGCTTTGGGTCGTTAGCTCAGCCGGTAGAGCAGCGGACTTTTAATCCGTTGGTCGCCAGTTCGATCCTGGCACGACCTACCAAATAGAATAGGGGTTAGCTTAAACGCTAATCCCTTTTTTATTTTAGAGTATAACAAAATGTTATAAATCAGATCGTTAGCGATATTTACCACCGAAAATCAAGCATTGAAGATTGATGATCGGCTCTGAACCGAACTTATGCAGAACTCTTCCTGGTAGATAATCCTCTACGCTTTAGGTCGCAAAGCGGATTGCCATGACAATGCCTCAAAGGAAAGCAAAAGTGAATGGTGCGTCCTCAAATTTCGAAACAAGACAACAAGCAACTCAGGGGATTACTAAAAGAAATCTTCTATAACCTGCAGCAGACGCTGGATAGATGGGACTATCTACAACCAGCACTAGTTACTGTGCAATTTTACTAGCTGCTCAGTCACATGCGGTTTATATTTGACAGCACATATCAATGGTGCCAAAAGTATGCCTTTTTTAAGAAAAATGTAATTAACAACTTCAGTGTCTTACATTTACATACATGTTTCCCTTGAGGTAATATTCGGTCGAAACACTTCACAACACTCGAGGGATAATAAAATGAAAAAATTAATTGTTGGCGCTCTTCTTATCATGACATCGCTTACCGCTAACGCAGCAGTTACGATTAAAGATATTACGCTATTTAACACCGAGAATCCCGGACAAATATGGGTCACTTGGACAACGGGGCATTGGATACTTGGAGTTAGCGATCAACCAATCGGTCCGCTCTTAAATGCACCAAATGGATCAGTTGACGGAATTTCTCAAGGCAATTACTGGTTGTTTGCTGACCCAGCGAACCTCGGACAATTTCCTCAACTTGATGTCACGTTGTCTAATGGTTCAACTTTGAGCACCGTTTTCGAGATTGTTGGTAGTAATGGAACTGCTCAATCTTGGACGCACTTGAGTGGAAGTCCACTGCTTTCTCTTGGATGGACAGATGGATCCATCGATCTTGTTGGCACCTATCATGGGATTACACCCGATGGAATAAACGATTACTATATGCAAGCAACGCTTGGAATACCTGAACCATCCCAGTACGCCATGCTTCTTCTTGGTCTTGGTATCCTAGTCGTTTATGTTAAACGTTACGCTACTAAGCTTTAAAAGTGATAATCGATCAACTGCACTCGAGAGAATGCAAGCGTCACAGAAAAAACTTTGGTCTTGCATCCTTGACTTTCGAGAGTGTCCGTGGGTTCGTTAGCATCAAGTCGTGCAGATACAATACAGATTGTTAATAATCATCGATTGATGAAATTACTTTCTTCAGTACGGTTTTTGACAGAACCAGAACCCCAAGAATTGTACATGACAAATCTGACAATTATTAGCAAGCGCTGGCGAGCACAAGCGAGTGTATTATTCATAAAAACAGTTAGTTATACTACCTTTTAATCCCTTGGTCGCCAGTTCGATCCTGGCACGACCTACCAAATAGACTAGGGGTTAGCTTAAACGCTAACCCCTTTTTTATTTTAAAGCGTAACAAATAGTTCTAAATCATACTGTTATTTAAAGACAGCACTTCGATATTTCCCGAAAATTAAGCAGGATAAATCGATTTGTCGGCTCTGGTCGAACTTATGTAGAACTCTGCTTAAAAATGTTGTAAAAGAAGCGGCTTGATATGCCACTGAATGTTTGTAATAATTGTTTGGTCTTAATCAGCATAGAGCTGACATAACGAAGAATGGCCTGATCCTCACTGACGTGAGAAGATTCCTCCTGGAAAATAATTCACTATACGTGTTGCAATTGGTTAATGAGCTAGTCGTTAAGCGCATTCAGCGCAAAATGAATGAATCATTAATCGTCAAAAGCGATAATCCAAATTACGAATCTGAGGAACTAGATGAATTAGCGGCTAAATCTCTTCATATCATTGGATAATTTGAGACTTCTGTAAGAAGAAGATAAATATGACTATTGAAAAAGATGACCAGATCAGTCCTGACTACGAACTGGACAAAGATGGCTTTGAAAAAGAGGATGTTGGTGAACAGGAAGAGCCTGTCACTCAAGAGAAACCGTTCGATCCTAAAAAAGTTGATGTGTCTATAACGACGCCAAATTTGAGAGCATTAATTGACAGACTCAAGCATGAAGAAATTGATTTAATGCCAGATTTTCAGCGATCTAGTGATTTGTGGACTAGGCAAGCACAAAGCCGCCTAATAGAATCCATACTAATTCGACTACCAATACCAGCATTTTATTTTGATGCACTTGTTGACGATAAGTGGCAGGTTGTAGACGGATTACAGCGCTTATCGGCCATATCTAATTTCGTTCTGAAAAAAAAACTACATTTAACAAATCTGGAATTTCTTACAGAATATGAGGGATTTTCTTATGATCAGCTCCCGCGTGCATTGCAGCGACGAATAGACGAATTTCAGACTTCTGTATATTTGATTAAACCAGGCACACCATTGGTGATGAAATACTCATTATTTAATCGAATTAATACTGGAGGACTTAAATTAACCAATCAAGAGATTAGGCACGCTATGAGCCAATCGATTAATAGTGGAGTAGCTTCACGTTTTCTAAGCGAAATCGTAAAGGAAGAATTATTTTGCAAAATGGTTGGCAACAATAATAACCGTATGTCCTATCAAGAATTAGTGCTACGGCATATGGCTTTCATATTATTTAGTTCTGACACATACAAGTCGTCACTTCCCAAATTTTTGGATTCCGCGATGGACGAGTTAGGAAGATTAGGAAATGAAAAACGTGATTCACTACGCGCCAATTTTTTAGCATCAATGAAAACTGCATATGATCTTTTTAACAACGATGCTTTTAAGAAAACACTAGCGGAACCGACACATAAAAAGGTGGTTAATAAGCCGCTATTCGAAGCAGTTTCAGTTTGCTTGGCTTCGATCGATGATAAAGCTCGCACTCGCCTCACTGAGCAAGGTGATAAGTTTAGAGAAGAATTTAAGGCGCTGTTGACGGATTCTGTATTTCACGAATCCATTAGTCGATCGACAGCCAATACGGACAATGTTCAAATGCGCTTCAAAATGATGAAAGGTATCATTGAAAAATTTTCAGGGAAGGATTTGTAATGTTAGAACGCTTAAATTTGAGTAACTTCAAATCGATTAAAGATGGGACATTCGATCTCGAAAATCTAACATTGTTCTCCGGGCTCAACGGCATGGGGAAATCGTCCGTCCTTCAATCGATGTTATTGTTAAGGCAGTCCTTCGAAAAGCATCTGTTGCCCGATACGGGAATTTCTCTAACCGGGGAATATGTTCGTATAGGTAATGGTAAAGATCTTCTTTTTACCGACGGTAATGATGAGTTTGTGGATATCGAATTATGCTGGCCTGAATCCAGATTAAACTTTAGGTTTATGTATCAAGAAGTATCCGATATGCAACCAATTGAGAGGAGGGACAATGATATAGAAGGCTTACCGTTTGGAGAGTCGCTATTTACTTCTTCTTTTCAATACCTTTCTGCAGAGCGAATTAGCCCAAAAAGCATTTACGATGTTTCTGAATACGCTGTGAATAAGCGAAGATCTCTGGGTATTAAGGGAGAATTTACTGCTCATTTTCTAGCAGAACATGGTGATGAGGAAATACCTATCGATGCCCTTAAGCATCCTCAGTCATCTACTAAAACACTTATTGATAATTTGAATGCTTGGATGTCTGAGATTACTCCTGGAACCAAAGTGATTGCTAAATTAATTCCTGAGATTAATCAAGCAAGTCTACATTATCAGTTTTCTTCCTTGATTGAGATGACAGCGCAATTCCGTCCAGAAAATACAGGGTTTGGCTTAACTTATGTATTACCAGTTGTGACTGCAGTACTAAGTGCACGTCCAGGTGATTTATTGCTCATAGAGAACCCTGAATCCCATTTACATCCGGCCGGGCAATCACTTGTGGCACAATTAATAGCCTTGGCTGCTCAAAATGGAGTACAGATCATTATCGAAACACATAGTGACCATTTTTTGAACGGCGTCAGAACATCTGTTAAAGCGAAGAATATTGAATCAGACAATGTATGTATATATTTCCTTTCTCGTGATGTCGGAAGCTCTGAGCACGCCGTTAACATTGAAGAAGTTAGAATCGAGCCAACTGGTCATATTGATAATTGGCCTGAAGGTTTTTTTGATGAATGGGACAAGAGCCTAAACACATTGATCCAGGGTAACTAAACAGTGTCCGAATCTCTAATTCTGAATGAGGCATCTTTGCCATTTTTCTCTGTGGAGGATTGTGAAGTAAATTTGGCTGTGTTTTTTGAGATTCTGCACAGTGCAAATTTAAAGGGTATAACTTTTTATCGAGCAGATGATTTAGAGGGAGGTTGGAGTTCGCTGGTTTATGCGCAAGGGTTTGAGTTTGGAAAATGGATCAGTAAAATTAAAAATAATGACCAATGCCGATTGGTAAAAAGCGTAATTGGTAACGTAAAATGCCGATTAATTTCAAATGAAAGTATTGATCAAAAGAATTCAATTAAAGACATTTTGTTTGTACTTTTGTCAGATCAAGATATTGAAGTTAAAGGTCTTGGTGTAGCTTCAATACTAAATGCTTATGGAATTAGTTTTGCCTCCCATACTAATTGGAAAGTCGATCCCGTAACCGTTATTCAACAATGGGATGAAGTCGGTGCTATACAAAAGCAAAATGTGAATGTTCCAAATATATATTCTCAGGCTAATCTTGATAAGATTTTGGACGAGTTAGCGGTTAAGAAACAATCAAATAAAAATTATTTTTGTAATCTTGCTGCACGAGGTAATATAGATTTTCCTCATCTGATTTTCTGTGAAAGCGCATTAAAGGATCTCCGTAGTTCCTCAGTAACTGCACTTGATTTTCCTAGAATTATTAGTGTTTTGAATAAGCTAGACAGAGCCATTTGTGGGTCTACAAATCTAGATGATCTAATCAAAAACTCAGGACTGGATATCTCAGGAGAAAGCACTGAGACGATGAATGCCGCAAAACACGCCCGTAAGAGATTGTTTAAACATCCTAATTTAGGTCGCGTTCTCTTTGAAGTCCATGTGAAAAATTTTACGGATAATAAGCGAATGCATATACTTGCTGACTATGTCAGCAATTGCATTTGTATTGGTTACTTTGGTCGCCATCTATCAACCGTGACAACCCCCAAATAGCAATATTTAATATTGCATCATTCATAAAAAATCAAGATTCAGGGAATATCTCAGAGCACCCACTTTTACCGAAATCACACTTGGTTGTACCAACTGTAATCGCAGTACCCCCTGTCAACAGCTACAATGCTACCTTGGGGAAATTGCAGTATACGGCCAATCTCAATATCACTGGTCTTGCCTTCCGTAATGGCGACAAACTCTGGAAGATAGCCGCTGTGATTTAATCCGACATGAAGCTTAATGGCGCTTTTTGCAAGCTCTTCCGTCCTGCTAATTGTGCCATCGCCAAGGTCACAAACTGCGACCATCTAGATGTAGTGCGGAATGAACGACCTGAATGATGTTCTTTTGCCAGAGTCTTAAACTCATGTCTCGGTACAAATTTTAGTATTTGTGAAAAGATCGTATTATAATGTGACATGGCGTTATTTCCTATATCGGTTCAACAAGTTATAAGCAAACTTATGATACCAATTCAAGCTGAATCAGGCCGCCTCAATTAGTTGTTAACGGGACAGTAGTGATAAATTATGAATAATATTTCAAAAGAAGAAAGAATAAAAGGTGCTTTTTTTGGTGCTATAGTCGCTGATGCGCTTTGTCTTGGAAGTCATTATGAATATGACGCTAAAAAAATATATAAAGCTTACGGCAATAAACCTATAGAAAAATACATGTCACCAGGAGAGATGATGGGTGGTCAAACACATGGCATTGGCTGGGGAGAGCGTAACTACCATCCAGGTAAAAAGGCAGGCGGGACAACTGATTATGGAGACTACAACATCTTGGTTTTAGAGTATTTGGCATCTATTTCAGATATCCCAAGACCTTTTAATGTAACAAACATGATTCCTCACTGGATGAAGCGCCTTGAAAAAGGCTGGGGTTCTTGGATATGTACTATGACTAAAGAGACTTATGGACAAGTAAGACAGGGTGTACCTGTTGAACGTCTTGGTGGGATTTCTAACGCGATGGCAATACGTCATGCTGCAGCACATGCATATTACGACACAGAAGATGAAGTAGTAGATGTTGCAAGAAAATGCATGTTTACTCATAGAGATGTTCATGCGCTAGGTGGTGGCGAGTTTTTCGCTCGTGTCACCCACCGTGTAATTAACGGAGAGACTCCATCTAATGCAGTTGAGTCTGCTGCTTTAGAAATGGAAGGTTTTTTTTATGATAAAGTTGCCCAGGCAATTGCAAAAGTAAAAGAAGCTACTGATGGAAACTCGGCACTTTCTCAGGAGAAGTTTGCTGATGACCTTGCAATTACAAGCATGGCAAGACTATGGGACGTAGGTCGCTCAGAACCGATAAAAGTAGGCAAAGCAAGTCCTACTGAGGGAACTCTTCCTGGAGCAGTCTATTTCATACTAAAATATGAAAACGAGGAAGATGGATTAAAAAAAGCACTACAAGCAAATACGATGGTCGGTGGGGACAATGCTTCAAGGGGAATTGCTATCGGTATGGTTTTTGGTGCATACAAAGGCGTAAATGCGATTCCATTAGAGTGGAGAGAGACATTGGATGAATGGAATTATTGTGAAGATATGCTAAGTAGGCTTCCGTTACTTAAATAAAAAAGCAAAATATCTGTGAGTGAATATAGGCGGATTCAAATTGGAAGTGCAGCTTCTGATGTCCACTTGGTGTAACTTACCGACAGTCGCTTACACAGATTAGCAGTTGAAGGAACGGACAAGGCCAACTTGCGAACATTATCATCAATAATATTCCTTAATATACGCATAAGCCCGATCAAACAGCACCTGATCCGTATGTAACTTATACTTCAGCAATGCCTTGCGCAGCGATTTTTGCACTTCAAGCGCCGCTGCTGGTATTTTTCCGGTTCTGTCGCATTAAAAGCAAAAAGGCATATTTCGGATGAGTTGACATGCCATCTCTTTAAACTAGGCGGAGTTATTCTGCCAATGCATAAAATTGTTCAGCTCCCTCCTCATCATCTGACCATTGCTAAAAGCATGTGCATTAGTTGGATTCCAGCCAAGATGTTTTTAGCTGATTGAAAAGATATGAATCCGAGCATTGGCTTCTTTATTCGCTTCACTGCTCGATGATCTTGTTCCACAATATTAACCGGATCCCCAACGGCTCACTGTAGAATGGTCAACTGTAACACCACGCTCCTCCATCGTATCTCCCAGGTGCCGACAACAACTTAACGAATATGCCGCGTGTACCAGCGGATGCAGACCAGAATTACATCAATCGTAAACCGCATTCCTTTTGTAACCAGCATGTAGATCCACCATTTTCTCGATATCAACAGTCTACACGAATGTATCGATGATCCCGCTTAATGCGACAGAACCAACCATAATTGCCCCCTAATACAATACTTTATAGGTTTGATGATTATCGGTTTTTTTAACAGACAATTCTATCCCTGTTAATTGGCCATCCTCGACAGTTGCCTTAAATTTTTTACCAAAACTTCTCTGATGGGGTATTTTTCCCCACTCATCGCCATATAATGCATTTAATGGATAAGTCCCTTTGCTCTTTTGGTCTATAATATCTTGAGCTTTTTTCTTTTCTTCTTGGTTAAGCATGAATTTTTTCCTTGTCATCTTTTTACTGGAATAATCATGGTGTGCAGTATAACGTTTGAATCCGTCTATTTATAGTTGTTAATTAGGTTTCGAACTTTACCAGAGATCAGGGTTATAATTCTCAATATTAATCTCTACCCCTTGTTATATATGCCGAATTATACAGATACCTTAAATCCCCTTGGCAAGACCAAGGAGAATCGCAAGTTCAATTTATTTATTAAAAGCTAAAGTAATTGCAATAACTGCGGATGGCATTCGTGTAGATTAAACAAAATTTCCATTTCGCAATTGTATTCCAATTTTAAAATAACTGTCTGGGGCTGATATAATTTATCGCAGGTGCTGGATGACTTCTCGCATAAACCAGAATTCCAAATTACTCCTAATGTAAATTTGAAGGATACCGCGTTTTTGCAGCGCCCCGCTCGAATGCCGAGTTATGAGTATTCGCGCTAAACTACTTGGATGTAAATGCATTGAACTCTCGATCCATTTCCCGAAATTGAGAAGCGAGTTCTGTGGCAAATAGCTTGGTTACTTTGTCATCCTTAACCTGCGGAAGGACATCTAAGAATCTGACTTTTTCGGTTATAATTTGCTTACATATAGTAATAGAATCATTGACCATTTCCATATAGCCGTTTCTAGATCTTTTATCCATCATCCCTGCGGCACCAATGATATTCCCGTTCAAAATTGCGCACATGCTCCCTGTTTCTGCTATTGACCAAAGCAAAACCAAATCAGACTGTCTTTGTTCATTGTTATTTTTTTTCGCTTCACTTGTATACTTACTCATAGTTTTTCCGATTGAGCTACCTCGACTATTCAGTGTTGAAGCAGCATCAAAAAAACTATTAGCTTCAGCTGCGACGAGAATTGATGATGAAAAAAGCATAAAGCATGCACATAATGTCACAAGATATTTGTTCACTTTGTATCTCCTTTGGTTTTCGCGGCAATTAGCGTGAACGGATGATTTTACACATAACGTAATGTATAAGATATTTTGCCGATAATCTATCAAATAATGTCGTATAAATTGGCTTACTGCCGCTCGATTATTAGAGTCTTCAAAAGAATTTCACGTTTGATTTCAGAAGAAAGCCATATTTATCTTTGGAAAGAAAATAAAGAATTTTACGTAGAAAATTTGCAGAATTGATAATGCCAGAGAATGGTGACTTACCCCCGGAATATTTTGCATCAAGATTGAGCACATGTTTGCTTTCTGTCCAACAGGTCTTGGAACTCTTTTTAAACAGGCGAGAAAATTGGATTTGGAGAAAGGACCTGATGTAGCTAAGATGAAATGAGGCTTTTCTAATACCATTGCTAACTAAACAATAGGTTATTTGCCAAGCGTTACCCGCCGATAAGCCATATAAAATAAGCCATCGGCGTCAATCACTTTTAATCGTTCTAACACGCCCTTTTCTACCAATGCGCCCATAGTGACGCCAATCTCACGCTTACCTAAACCCGCAGCCTGCAAAGCCAAGCGAATATCATGGCCTGAAGCTACGCCAATTTTAGAGGCGTTTTTATCTAAGGCGTTTAACACTAATTGTTCGTAAGTAGAAAAAGACGTTGCAACCATTATTGCCTGATAATCGATGGGGCCTATCATATCCAGAATGGCACGCCGGATTTCTGCAGTGTACGCACACCGGCGACAGAACAACTGCGGAGCCTGCTTGACCAGACCATCAAGCGTATCATGAAAGCATTGACTCGCCACTGTGGGTATTGCCAAGTTAACTCTCGCAAGGTGGCCAAGATATTGAATTTACTTACCTTAAGCTACCGTTATTTTTTTCCAAGACGCAATAGCACCTTGTCTCCAAACCAGATAGTCACTGGCAGATACCAGATGACGGCCAAGATTAAATAGATTGCACACCGCAGTATAAGCCTCCAGGAATCGCTGTAACTCCTTTCATTTTATTAGGCGCAGCCAATAATAGCCCTTCAGCTTAACAAACGCTAAGTTCCATGCGAAAGTTGCAAAAAGTAGCCCATAGAGCAGCCCCGTCACCCCCGAATACGGGGCAATCGCCGCCCAATGAACGAGAAAAAATGAACCGACGCATACGCCGTTCACATACCAAAGTGAAAGCTTGGCATTGAAAAATCGATGATGTTTATATAAGGTCACTGATTTCTTCATTCTGCCATTATCGGTTATATACAACAGTTAACTAGGCAGTGCCGGATTAACACATGCGATAACAGTATAGTTTATATTTCCGATTGTGCCTTTTTTTATCGATGCTGGCGGTTGCTGAAAGACCCATAGTCCCATATTGTCATGACGCAGGTTTTGGCTGCTGTTGAAAAATGCCCGAACCATAAAGGGACCCGTTGTCGGGCCTGTGGTTGAGGTTATCCTGATTCTGTAGCTCGGTGTATTCCCATTGGGGCGCCCAACATCATCTGTATGGATAGAATCGAAAATTGGCATTGCGCAGTTCAGTGAACTGGGCGTAACTGGCAACAGCAGATTTGCCAATGAAGAATCGTAGTATAAAGTTACGATATCGTTTTCAGTGTGCGATCGAAGCGCGTTAACATCATGTCGGACATTATCAATAAACATTGTGGAAATCTGGAGGAGCCGTACCGACTCGAACGTTTTTGTCTGTAAAGGATCTGGCATCACATCCTCTATGAATTTAAACGTTCCTGCCACATGGAGTATTGTGGCTAGGTCATGTGGCTCTTCCAAGGTCAACAACCAAGTGAGATCCATGATTTGATTGGTCGTGCCGATCTTAGGAGAACGATTTGCGTGGCAGCTAATAATTCGGATCAACATCTTGCCCGTGCCACCCTGATTGAGTTGGGATGTATCAATGGCAACGCGAGTTAATTGGGGATGGAAGAATAAAGTCTTTTTCGGATAGGAAGTTGATGTGCCTGAGATTGCCGGACCTAGGACTAGGCTCTGACCGAACGGCAGCGGTGGCGTAGGATCAGCCCCGGTTTTAAGCCGCAGATAACCGGACGAATAGATGACAAGAACCTGCGGGAAACGGCTTGTATTGGATATGCGCTTCGCAAAGGATAAAAGCTTTGTCATTCCCATTGATTCGCCATTGATCAGGACTTCGAATGGATATTGTGGGATGTACGCCCGCTGCTTTTTTATCACCCATATGCCGTCGTTAAACATCTCTATCTTATTCAAAGTGATCTTATCTTTCAGAATCCGCTTTTTAAAGATGGAACGTCGACTTGTTTGGTGATCGTTCCTGCCTTTGTGTAAGGAACGAAATTATAAATTAAAACATCCATTAGGTGACATATGCTGTCAAAAATGGAGTCCATCGGTTTAAGCCGCAAGCAAACTTGCATAGTGTTGCTGCATAAAGTCAAATTGTGAGATTTATGTATAAAACTTCTCAGGAATTTGTCAGATACACATGACGCCATTCACTTACGAGAAGTAATGGAAATGATTACCCGCTATCCTAAAAGGCATCAATGTGCCTTAGCGTGATCTGTACTAGATTTCCCCCTTTTATCCTCCATTGCTAATTTCCTTCCTAGAGTAAGCTTTCTTGAATAAACCTATAACTGGAAAATCCGAAGGAGAAACCATGAGCGCAGAATTAGCTGAGTATTTCTTAATTTTGTTGGGCGTATTTATGATTCTGTCTGTCATCATTGGACAGAACCTGAGTTAAGCCAATCAAAATTAATTTCTTTCTTACGGAAGGTTTAAATAGGCTATGTCACAATTAGTTGTTGAACCTGCCTTGTTTTGCCAAGAGATGCTATAAAACAAAGGATTGGTGTAATACTTTGACCGAGACGGTCAATCATTCTGTGCCATCCGAGG
>NZ_JALHQJ010000047.1 GCF_022842015.1 Nitrosomonas sp.
ATCCGGTAGCCAAAACCTTCCTCTAACTTTTACTATTTCTTCCCTTCTTTTAGCTACACCTCTCAGGCTAGTCGACCTTGGGGTTCAAAGTCAAGTCATTTGTCATAAAATTACCTTCCTCTTTAAAAGGACTTTTACTCACACTTCGCTTAATTCCATTTTTATACAATTGCTAACAACTATAATCAATGTGGATGTGCAAATATTTAATCCTTATTACTAAACCCTAATCCCCTAGTGATCGGTGTATCACGCGATATAATTTCGTACTATACTAAATAAACCATCAGCGGTGAATGGTTTTGTCAGGTAACTATTAGATCCCGCTATTCTTCCCCGAGCTTTATCAAACAAACCATCTTTACTGGATAACATAACGACAGGAATTGACTGATAAATTGGATTTTTTTTAATTAACATACATGCTTGATAGCCATCCAGTCGTGGCATCGTGATATCCACAAAAATAATATCCGGGTGATTATCTACAATTTTTGACATTGCCTCGAAACCATTCTCCGCTAGAATAACTTCACATCCAAATGGCTTTAAGAAAATTTCAGCGCTCCTTCGAATTGTACTACTATCATCAATAATCATAACCTTAGTACCTTTCAAAGCATCGGTATTGTCCATACAAGCTCCTCATGATTATTAAGCAAGCCTTATAAGCAGCATATTATTGGTCATTTTTATTATTAAGTGCTTATACTGCTCAAAAATAAATTATCACTGCCCATAGTTTCTCGGTCAGTAAGTAAAGCCTCACTTCCTCCAGAAAGCTGGCACAAAAATAGCCAGTACTGTAAAAAACTCCAATCTACCCAATAGCATAGCAAAACTGCATATCCAAATTTGAAGGTCTGTCAGCGATGCATAAGTCGTTGCAGGCCCAATACCCCCAAGACCTGGGCCAAGATTATTAATGCAGGCTACCGCTGCTGAGAAAGATGTAACAGCATCCAACCCACTTAATGTTAACGCCAATGCCATTAATACAATGCTTGCTGAATAGATAAATAAAAACACAAGCACCGCAAGAATAACTCGATTAGCCAGTACGCTCCGACCTACCTTAGCTGGAATAACTGCATTAGGATGCATGATCGTAATGATTTCGCGATATACCTGCTGATACAATATGCGCGCACGGATCATTTTAATGCCACCGCCAGTAGAGCCTGAGGAAGTACAAAAACCGGATAAAAACAACATCCACAATGGAGCAAACATCGGCCACAAACTGTAATCAGCATTACTGTAACCAGTAGTCGTTGCAACTGAAACCACATTAAAAGTAGCATAGCGCAATGCAATCAGCGGTTCGGCGAAGACATTGTTAATCCATAGATAAAATGCTAACCCAAGACAGCTGAACAAAATAATCATCGCATACCAACCCACCTCGGAATCATAGCGATAAGAAATTAAACTTTTTGTCCGCCAAGCCAGAAAATGTGTAGCAAAGTTTATCCCCGCAATTAACATAAAAATGATTGCAACTGACTCTATAAGCGGCGAATCCCAATGACCATAGCTGGCATCATGAGATGAAAATCCGCCTAAGCCCAAAGTCGTAAAAGCGTGCATAACGGCGTCGAACCAATCCATACCGGCCCATTTGTAGGCAACAGCACATATCAAGGTTAAGCTTGCGTAGATTGACCATAGTCCTTTAGCTGTCTCTGCAATACGTGGGGTAAGTTTACTTTCCTTCATAGGTCCGGGTATTTCAGCATTTAGTAACTGCCGACCGCCCACCCCCAATAATGGCAAAATCGCAACCGCCAAAACTATCAAGCCCATTCCTCCAAGCCAAACCATTTCACCGCGCCATAAATTGATAGACGGTGGCAGATTATCCAATCCAGACAATACCGTGCCACCAGTCGCTGTTAATCCGGAAACTGCCTCAAAATAGGCCATACTAAGATTGAGCTCCGGCAAGTAAAACAGCAATGGCAACATAGCAAAAGCCGGTAATACTGACCAAACCAAAACAACCAGCAGGAAACCGTCTTTTATTTGTAATTCACGATGATAGCGGCGTGTCACCAACCACATGATCAAACCGCTACTCAAAGTAATCAAAATGGATTCTTCAAAGACTAACTGCGCGCCATCGTTGCCCCACAATGCCAATCCAAGAGGAACAAGCATTGTCAGTCCAAACACCGATATCATCTTACCCAGTACATTTACAACAGTAAAAAGTCGATTCATGTGATCTTGGGCTACAGAAAACCAACACTAACCTGAAACAGTTTTTCTACTTCACGAATCATCTTTCTATTGATCACGAATAAAATCACGTGATCCTCTGATTCAATAATCGTGTCATGATGAGCGATAATGACTTTGACGCCACTGTTTAATTCGCGAGTTATTTCATCTTGCTCCAATGTCGAATTCTGACCGAACAGTCCTTCCGATTTAGGCAGACCACGCACAATAGCACCTATTGTCGCGCCTTTTGGCAACTTAATCTCATCTATCCTACGCCCAACCACATTTGATGATCTGGCATCGCCATGCGCTACCAATTCTAATGCTTCCGCCGCACCGCGACGCAAGCTATGTACAGCGGCAACATCGCCATGTCGGACGTAAGCCAATAATGAACCGATCGTAACTTGCGCGGGAGATATAGCGATATCTATCCCGCTGCTTTGCACCAAATCCACATAAGCGCGACGATTAATAAGCGCAATGACTTTATGTGCCCCCATGCGCTTTGCCAATAATGCGGACATAATATTGTTTTCATCATCATTTGTGAGCGCGCAGAACATATCCATTTCGGCAATATTTTCATCGTCCAGTAAAGTTTCATCCGTCACATCGCCGTGCAATACCAACGCATTACTCAGATCACCCGCCAAACGCTCACAGGCCTGATGATTTCTCTCAATTATCTTGACCTGATAATCTTTTTCTAGGGTTAAGCCAAGTCGTCTGCCAATTTTCCCACCACCTGCGATCATCACATATTTGACCGGCTTATCCATTTTCCGAAGCTCCCGCATCACAGCCCGAATATCTTCAGTAGCAGCAATAAAAAATACTTCATCTTCCGCTTCAATCACGGTATCCCCCTCGGGAATAATCGGTCGATCTTTGCGAAAAATAGCTGCGACACGTGAATCCACATTGGGAACATGCTTCCGTAATTCCTGCAACTGTTGCCCGACCAAAGATCCTCCTTTTAATGCACGCACAGCAACCAGACTTACTTTTCCGGATGCAAAATCGAGCACTTGCAGCGCTTCGGGGAATTCGATCAGCTTCTCAATATACTCTGTCAGGATTTGTTCTGGACTAATGGCAAAATCAACACAGAAATTTTCGCTTGAGAAAATTTCCGGATATGCCGAATACTCAGTCGATCGAATCCGCGCAATTTTAGTGGGCGTATTAAATAAAGTAGCAGCCAGTTTACACGCCACCAAATTGGTCTCATCGTGCCCGGTCACTGCCAGCACCATATCTGCATCATGTGCACCAGCATTGACTAAAACAGAAGGATGCGAAGCATTGCCAACTACGGTGCGCAAATCTAAACGATCTTGCAAAAATGCCAAACGCTGCGGATCAATGTCAACCATGGTAATGTCATTGGCTTCACTCACTAAACTTTCAGCAACTGTTGAACCAACCTGGCCCGCACCCAGAATAATAATTTTCAATTACCTATTCCTTTCGGTTCTCACGTACCCAATCGCGCCACTGCATAAATAACCCAGGATCCAATGCTGCTATCACAGATCTATGCCACGGCGAACCTGCCCAATAATCATCGTGCTCAAAACCGCACATACTACCGCCTGCCTCTTTGAGAATTAGCGATCCAGCCGCATAATCCCAAGGCTTTTGCCCACCATGCAAATACAAATCAAAATAACCTGCGGCGGTATAACACCACTCCAACGCACAAGCTCCATAGTTTCTCTGTGAGGCGAACGGCGGATAGGAAGCTACTTTGGCTGCGAATTTTCGGTCAAGCCGCTTCAAATCGATATTTGCCATCGCGCTTGATAATACAGGGACATATCGCTTGAGCGGCAACGCGACTCCATTCAAAAAAGCGCCCCCGCCTTGAGTTGCATAAAACATCTCATCAGTCACTGGATTATAAATCACGCCCAGAACGCCCTTTCCTTGCTCCATAAAAGCCACTGAAATCGCAAAATAAGGTAATCCATTAAAGAAGTTGGAAGTACCATCAATCGGGTCAACACTCCACAATCCTGTATTACCCTCAATCCATTCTGCCTTCTGCTCCTGCTCGGTCATTTCCTCACCCATGGCAGCAGCCGGGCAAATTTTCTGCAACTTATCCAGTAAAGCATTCTGTGCCGCAACATCCGCCTCGGTAAAAAAACTACCATCCGCTTTAAGCTGTCGGTCCACTCGCAGATAACGCGGCATGACGACTTGCTGAGCAACTTCCCTCACTGCAGTGATAACATTTTCTAGCACTATGCCTCCGAACGCCACTTGATTGAGCAACCAATGCTAGGAATTTGTTCTTCCGGACCATGGCCGGTTTTGGCAACCTGCAACATAGCTTGAAACAAATCGCGACGAACATCTGGGGGCGCCGCTTCTTTGCGCGAGGCATCTAGGCGTCCGCGATACTGCAGCTGCAGCTGATTATTGAAACCAAAAAAATCGGGAGTACAGACTGCCCCATATTGCTTGGCTATTTCCTGGGTCTCATCCCAAACATAAGGAAAAGGAAAATTTAACTGTTTCGCAATCAAGGCCATATTTTCAAAAGAATCCTCTGGGTAGTCTGCGGGATCATTCGACATGATTGCGATAGCATTCACACCATGGAGCTTCAGCTCATTGACATCACGAACAATACGATCCTGCACCGCCTTAACATACGGACAATGATTGCAAATGAACATCACTAGCAGTCCGTTTTCACCTTTGGCGGAAGCCAAGTTATAACGCTTGCCGTCGACACCCGGCAAATCAAAATCAATAGCTTTCCAACCAAAATCACACACCGGTGTTTCCAAACTTGCCATATGCCTTCTCCCACTCTTGATAATACTGCAAAAATTACTTTCCCAGCTTGCTGCCTTTAAAATCTATATGCCAGTTAAATAATGCTAGATTCATAACATGTTATATTATCATGAGTCTATTTATTGAATTTTCCACTTGCTCCGCCACTTGCCTAAACCCAGCCCATCATGCATGCACGCTTTTATCATCCCGAGGAAATTATTGTTGGAAAAATCATCGAATTATCAGCTGAAAACAAACACCATGCAGCACGCGTACTACGGCTGAAGAATGGGGAACCAATTACGTTATTTAATGGGCTTGGCGGAGAATTCTCTGCACATATTGCAGCGATCAACAAATCTAGCACCACAGTAATCATTGATGCCTATCACGACATAGATAGGGAGTCACAGTTGTCTATTGAGCTCGCCCAAGCCATCTGCGTCAACGAAAAAATGGACTGGATCATACAAAAATCAGTAGAACTCGGCATAACTCGTATTCAACCAATTTTCACTGCACGTTGCATCGTACATTTGTCCGATGAACGCTCTTCCAGACGCCTCCAGCACTGGAAAAAAATCATCATCTCCGCCTGTGAACAATGTGGTAGAAACCATTTACCGCAAATACTCCCGTTAATTTCTCTATGGGATTGGATGAGTCAACAGAAAGCCATGCGTTCCGAGCATGATCTGCATTTCATGCTATCTACCAACGCCACAGAAGGTTTAAACAATATCCCTACACTATCCGCCGATACCAATATAGCACTTGCGATCGGACCTGAAGGCGGATTTACACCAGAAGAAGAAACGGCTACTTTACATTCCGGTTTCATTCCACTGCGTCTAGGAAAACGCATACTGCGCACCGAAAGTGCAGCTTTAGCAACTATTGCAGCGATGCAGGCACTCTGGGGAGATTATTGATGATGACTTCCAACGGTAAAATGGATTCCATGACTGAATTTGTTTCTTGGTTCCGCTCGGTCGCACCTTATATCCATTCATTCCGTGACAAAATTTTCGTCCTCGGTTTTAGCGGTGAAATGATCACCGATGCAAAATTTGTTCATTTTATTCACGACATCAACTTACTTGCCAGTCTAGGTATCCGGTTGGTACTGGTGCATGGTGCACGCCCGCAAATTCAAATGCGTCTGGATGAATCACAATTGGAAACCCAAACAGTCATGGGCATGCGAGTAACTGACCCCGCAGCATTGCAATGCGCCAAAGAAGCCGTAGGACGCGCGCATCATGAAATTGCTGCCCTGCTGTCGATGGGGTTACCTAATTCACCAATGGCCAATGCGGTTATTCGTGTCGCCAGCGGGAATTTTGTCACCGCATGCCCACATGGCATTATACAAGGCGTTGACCTGATGCACACTGGAAAGGTGCGGAGGATCAACACACAAGCGATTCGTTCGCGTTTAGAGCAAGGCGATGTAACGCTGATTTCACCATTGGGCTACTCACCAACTGGCGAAATCTTCAATCTGACAATGGAAAATGTAGCGACGGAAGTCGCAATAGCACTCAATGCCGAGAAACTGATTTTTTTGTTGGATACCGTGGATTCCAGATTCTCAGAAACCGATACGCTAGGAACGCTGCCACGTGAGCTCACTGTCGCGGAAAGTAAATTATTCTTAGAAAATAAAATCGCTGGAACAATGTCATTAATACCGGATACGCTCCGGCCATCACTACAATCGGCCACCAGAGCCTGTGAAATGGGTGTGACACGTACGCATCTGATCAATCGTCGTAACGATGGTGCTATCCTGCAAGAACTTTTCACACACCATGGCATCGGTACAATGATCTCGCAAGAAACACTTCAAGCGCTCAGAAAAGCCAAAATTGAAGATGTTGGCGGCATCTTGCGGTTGATTGAACCATTGGAAGCCGAAGGCATTCTAGTCAGGCGCGGGCGTGAATTACTGGAAATTGAAATCGACCGTTTTACAGTGCTGGAACATGACGGCATCATGTTGGGTTGTGCAGCTCTGTATCCATTTCCCGAGGAACATGCCTGCGAACTTGCCTGCTTGGCAATCCATCCGGATTATCGCGATCAAGGACGCGGCAACCATCTGCTCAAACATATCGAAAAAGAAGCTATCTCTCAAGGTATCGATATCTTATTTGTACTTACTACCCACGCGACACACTGGTTTATTGAGCACGGCTTTAGCGAAACCACAACCGCTGAGTTACCACGAGCCAAACAGAATTTATATAACTATCAGCGCCGCTCGAAGGTATTAGTTAAATACTTGTAGCTTTACCACGCATATATGTGCAGATGGTTTACTCGAGGAAATGAACACCTCATAATAACGGTTTTTTCTTTTTGAACACCTTTTTTGACTGATCTGGAGCACAAATGACAAGGATAGTAAAATGCATCAAACTAGGCCGCGAAGCTGAAGGTCTGGATTTCCAAACCTACCCCGGAGAATTGGGCAAGCGTATCTTTGAGAATGTCTCCAAAGAAGCATGGCATCAATGGATAGAACACCAAACCATGTTAGTCAACGAAAATCGCTTAAATCTTTCGGATGCAAAAGCGCGCAAATACTTGGCCGAGCAATTGGAAGCGCATTTCTTTGGTTCGGGCGCAGAACAGCCAGTCGGTTATATTCCCTCAAATAATCAATCATGAATTCCGACAGCACATTCATAGATTCTGACGAAAAATTCAAATCTAAGTTTTCATATTATAATAATATATAATCATCTCCAAGCGGACATAATGTATGTGTAAGTTACTAAAAACAATATTTTGTTTTTCTGTTTTATTTTTCTTCGGACACATCCAAACATTAAGCGCTGAAATTGCATTTGAGGATCAAACTAAATCGGCGGGCCTCACAACCTCTCTTTACACAAGCTACGGTTCAGCTTGGGGCGACTTTGATGGTGACGGCTGGCTTGACATCTGGATCGGCAACCATACGACGCGACCTCAATTGTACATAAACAATGGTAATGGCACCTTCAGTGAAAGGCTGGGTGAGTTTTGGGAGGGAGATCCCTTACGTGATGCTCATGGCGGCGCTTGGGCTGATTTTGACAATGATGGTGATCAGGATCTCATAGAACTTTACGGAAACCGTGGAGGTATTGCGGCCGACAATAAGGCGTTTTATGTTAACCATGCAAGTAGGCTAACCGATGAAGCCGCAGTGCTTGGACTGGATGATAGTTTTGGACGTGGGCGGACGCCACTGTGGCTGGACTGGAATAATGATGGTCTGCTGGATCTTTACATGACCAATGTGAAACGTCCATTTGACGATCTAGGACCTAGCCGACTGATGTTGCAGCAAAGGGACGGAACTTTTAGTCCCGTTCCCGGCATGACAAAAAAGACTATCGGAGAATTTACCCAATTGGCTTACTTCGATTCGGCTGTGCACTTGTTAACATCCGGCTGGATATTTTATCCTCAGGAACTATATCGACTCGGGAGCACTAAGCCTTTGCCCATACCTAAAACATCTCGCCATCAATTTAGATACTTACAGGATGTAGCAGTTGCAGACTTTGATGGAGATCTTGAAGATGATCTATTAGTTTTGCAGGCCCCAACGGTTAGTTCGTGGATACTTAACAAAAAAACCCGCCGCCAAGTTCTTGTCGATACACATGGAATGTCGTCAATAGAAAAAGGAAGCCTGAATTTTTGGTTCAATGGACCAACCAAATTGTTTATCCAAATTTATGGAGCATTTGATCCTTGGATTCCGAGTATGATTCATGCTGGCAAGTCTGGCATTCAGGTAGCAGAGCTTGTTCCCGAGGTTGTCGACGGCGAGAAACGGTATACTATCCAATTGATATTGGATTCTGCCAATCCTGACATGATCGGCATCGTGAACTCGGAACTGCAGGCATCACCAGGCATTTATATAGGATGGGTACCGAGTATCAGAGAGTGGCGAGTTAAGATTCAAGGAGCAGATAATCTTCGAGCAAAATTTGTATCGATCGATAGTATATTTGAGAAAGTTGCTTCAGATGGGCGTGAATTTTGGACCAAAGATCTTGGTAGCAAACTGGTGATGCTAACCCGACGCGAAGGTGAGTTTATTGTTGCTGAAAACTTTGGATATGACTTAGCAGATTCATGTCGTTCGATCGCTGTCGGCGACTTCGACAATGACATGGATCTCGATGTCTATATTACATGCGCTAACGGGCTTCGCAATAGACACAATATTTTACTCGAGAATATTGGTGGGACATTTATACCTGTGTTCAATGCAGGCGGAGCAAACACCATAAATATTGGCAACGGCGGAAGAGTCAGTATGGCTGACTACGACAATGATGGTTATCTCGACCTGCTAGTTACCGACGGAGGAAGACTTGAATACCCATTTAATTACGGACGCCAATTTCTCTTGCGCAACAAGGGCGGAAGTAATCATTGGCTAAAAATTGATCTTGTAGGCTGTCAATCTAATCGCGATGGTATCGGTGCACGCGTGATAGTCACGGCCGGCGGGATCAAGCAAGCCCGCCTGCAAGCAGGGGGTATGCGCAATGGTGTTCAAGATGATCGTCGACTGCATTTTGGTCTGGCAAAAAATTTAATTGCCGAATCGGTAACTGTGGAATGGCCTTCCGGTATTCACACAAGCCTTACAGAACTTGCGGCTAACAAGATTCACGTAGTTCAGGAAGATTCAGGATGCGCACGTCCGTAATATAAAATTAGACCATAAACAGGAGGCATACCTAGACATCCCTGAAGTAAGCACAATCATTTGAAATAGGTCGTCAGATACTTTCACCATTTCGACCGAAGATGTTACATTTCCATGTAATTACTGGTCGAAACGGTGACTAAGAATACTAAGAAGCAGTACGAGAAGCAGTACGGTTCATCAGCCCAATTTGTTTAAAGCAGACATGCTGATACAGCTTGATTCCACTGACCCAGCGCTTACACTAGCATCAACGATAACCTGACATGAATTTACCACAACATTCTCGATATACTACACGAACTCGACATGTGCACCGAGTAAGTCGCTTCAATTGGTAGCTGTGATTATTGATATTTCTTAGCTATATTATGGAAAGACATCACCCATCCTAGTGACCGCAAACTGGCGATCAGGGTCATCAATGGCCTGAACATAAGCACGGCATTGCACTCATTATTGCTCACTCTAATCGAATTACCGAATAGCAAAAACTGTAATATTCTCTAATCTTCTGATGGAGAAAGATCAAGCTGCCAGAATATATCTCTATTAACACCCATCCAGTAAAACTACTACTCCAATAACAATTGACAAAAATTTTTCAGTACCTATTAAATAGGTACAATACGGGCAATTTACGAAACATTATTGTCCTCGGATCATTATCCCAATATGTCGACTCACGTGTTAGATCCATCCCAATTACGTATTACCATTAATCCGGATTCATTGGAATTTTCAGATACTTCGGAGTTATTGCAACGCCCGTTATCCTGGATTGGACAGGAACGAGCAGAAGTAGCTGCGCGCTTTGGCTTAGGTATGATGCAGCCGGATTATCATTTATTTGTTCTAGGAGAAGCGGGATCGGGACGCACTACTTTACTGCATCAAGCGATGATTTCCGCAGCAGCCGAAAGGCATTCTTCACCAGATTTGTGCTTTTTACACAATTTTATCGCACCTGAAAAGCCATTGGCTTTGCACTTACCTTCCGGGCAAGGTCGAGTGTTGCGTCAGTTACTGCTGCGATTGGCGAAATCGTTACCAACTGATATCGCACAATGCTTGAGCGGGCAGGATTTCAAGCTTAACAGCAATCACATCGAGAAGAAGTTTAAAACAGCAGCCGATCAAGCTTACACCAAGTTGGATAAGTTTGCTGAATCCCTGCATTACACCATACATCGTGAAAACGAGCAGATCGTTTTTACTTTGCTGGATGAAAAGAGCGAGATTCTCACAGCAGAGAATTTATTAAAGTTGCCCAAGGCACACAGGATCGAAATAGAGCAAGCCGAGCAGGCATTGCGTGAAGCGATTACACAGTATCTTGATGAATTCAAGCAGGTAGAGAAAGAGAGAAATAACGAATTGTCCGCATTGCAACGACGTCTCGTACAACCTTTACTGAGTCTTGAATCAAAAAAAATCCAAAAAGAGTTACAACAGCAGTTAAGGCACAACAAGCAATTGAAGACTTTTTTCGCGCAAATGGAATCGGATATCCTCGACAATTTGGCGCTGTTTGAAACGGATAATATTGAGGAAGAAAAGCGGCATACAGAACTAAATCAGATTTTCTCCCGCTATCAGATCAACTTGGTAGTAGATAATGCGGATGTGCAGGGTGCGCCGGTCCTTATTGAGGACAATCCCTCCGCATATGCATTGTTTGGCGGCATCGATTATCAATTCGAAAATGGCAAGCTAAAAACCGATTTTATGCGCATTCGTGCCGGTAGCTTACTAAAAGCACATGGCGGGTTTCTTATGTTGCACCTCGATGATTTACTAAACGATGATTCATTATGGATAAGATTGCGGCGATTCTTGCGTAGTAAGCGGCTGCAAATCGAAGAACCAGGCTCCGCATTAACTTCCAATACACCCGTGTCCCTTGAGCCCGAATCGGTGGAAGTGAATGTCAAAATTATTCTGATCGGATCGCGTGATGCATATTACGATTTGCAGGAAATCGATCCAGAGTTTATGCGACGATTCAGGGTAAAAGTTGATTTTGCCGCAAGCTTTGTCGCCAGCACAAAAACTTATCAAGCATCGGCTGTACTCGTAGCAAATGTCTGTGCTGTTGCGCAACTACCACATTTCTCGGCGGCTTCGGTTGCGCGTTTGCTGGAAGAGTCGCACCGAGAAGTGGAGGACCAAAAGCGTCAAAGCGCTATTTTCGCGCGCATTGAAATGCTACTGCTGGAAAGTGCCGCATTTTGCAAAGCACGTCACGGCCGAATAGTAGAAGTGCCCGATGTTTCAGCAGCGCTTCAAGCACGTATACTGCGTCATAATTATCCCGATTTACGTTTACAGGAAAGTATCCTTGAGGGCGAAATCACTATTACAGTGCAGGGAATGGAAGTGGGTCAACTTAACGCACTGACGCAGATTGATTTGGGCGATCACAGTTTTGGCACCTCGATACGTATCACCGCGCGCGTATTCGCGGGAGAGGACGGGATACTTAATATTGCCCGCGAAGTGGATATGTCTGGTCCGATTCATGATAAGGGCATGTTGATATTACAAAACTACCTGACTGGACTATTTGCCCATATTGCACCGCTTGCGCTTAGTGCATCGATTGTGTTTGAGCAGGAATACACCAGCATAGAAGGAGATTCTGCATCTTGTGCCGAATTTTATGCACTGCTGTCGTCGCTGTCAGATGTGCCGCTAAAACAGAGCATTGCCGTGACAGGCGCTTTGAATCAATATGGCGAAGTCTTGCCGGTTGGAGGCATCAATGACAAGATTGAAGGTTACTTCAAACTGTGCGATAAAATGGGTTTAACCGGTGAGCAAGGAGTGTTGATTCCCCATCAGAATCGACCACATCTAATGCTGGATCGCTCGGTTATTGAAGCCGTAGAACAAGGTTTATTTACAATCCATACGATGCAGCATGTTACTCAGGGGTTGGCATTGTTGACTGGATTACCGACAGGTGTGAGCTTAGAAGATACAACAAATGGCTATTCTTCCGATACAGTTCTGGGTTATGCACAAAAAACACTGCTGACTTTCCGCCGTGCTTGTCAGTTGTTACAGCATCCAAGAAGCGAACATCGACGATTACCGACACGACCGGGTAAATGATAGTAAACCAAGCGATGTTTATTCCGCACCTGCATCGCATCAGTTACTAAAGATTAAGGAGCATGGATTTTCAATATTAACGATTGTCATAAAAAAATTAGCATCTATCTTACTTGACTCAAAACAATGATCTTCGCGAAGCTCGGGAAGACAGAAGCCTATACTGTAAAAGTATAGGCTTCTCGTCAATTTATCAAAAAAGACTACTAGTCAGTACAAGACGAATAGGCTGTTGGACATACGGGATTCAATCCACCAGCAGGATCGCTTCTTTGCTCCGTCCAATTTAATACTTCCAATACCTTCTCGTAGTAATCTGGAACCCTCGTCCAAAAAATGTAGTTAGCGCGCAAAGTATCACGTGCAAAAACCAGAATCTCTGAAATAGTTGGTTCATAGCCAGTTCCATTATTCTTCGTGTTCAGATAATTTTTTGGCATAACCGATGGCGCCATGGCCATCATGCCAGAATACTCTGAATAGTAATTATATATTCCCTGATTAGGGTCATATTGCGTAGCTTTAAAACTCAGGCTATTTTCTTCCTGAAAAGTGTCTGGACCACTCAGTGTTGCTCCCATATCCCTAAGTTGAGTTACGAGTGAATTGAGAACTGGGCGCGGATAATTTACTTCCTGAATCGTCATTGTATTGGGGAAAAACAATCGCATCTTCTGATTCACTTGAATCATATTCACATAAAATTCATCCGCTTGAGAACTGGAGATCGGCTCAAGCGGTTGTCCCATAGCGCTTTCAATCATACCGACACCCTCAAAGTTGGGATGCGAATTGTAACGCTCTCCCAGTACCTTAAATAAGGCAATCAGACGATCCCGCACTTGGGGATTCCACAACTTAATGTTATATCCCCTAATAGTGGTTGAGCCGTAATCAGAAAAAGGGAACTGCCCATTCTCATATGCAGCACCTTTTAAGTAGTCCGGCACGAGCTTCCAATTTGGATCAAACGATTTTGTTTGCACTTGAATGACAAGTCGTTTATTTCTAGCAGTCAGTTCAGCGAGGCGTTTATCAATGGATGAAAAATCATACACACCTTTTGATTTTTCTAGCTCTGCCCATAAATAACGAATTTGTATTCCGCGTAATGCTGGTGTTTCCTGGATTTCACTATATACCTGTGATAGATATGGAGAATTGTTTTTCCCCCAGCTCATTATCGTATAGTAATGGCCTGGATGCCATTTGACCGCAGTAGGATCTGTTGTTGCTAATACGTTCAACGGAGCTAGAACCATACTTATAATAAGCATTAACGTCGTTACTAAGATGTGTGTTTTTTTAACTCTCGTGCTAGTGGTTTGTGTTACCAAATTGATAGCCAATAATTGATCATTGGTTTTCATAATTAATTCCTCCTTAAAGTTTAAGGTAGGAACTGCATGGATACGCGCTGAAGTTTTGTTACTCGAGACTCAACTATCCTCATGTATGAGTAAAATGAGTTGCGTTACCTGGCAGTCCTGCCATCCTGGGGCATTTGCCCTTTAGATCAGTGACTTTGCGTCCTCTGCTTTCACAGAGTTTGCCTTTTTCAAATTGCGACACAGGATTGTGTCTGTCGCTGCTATGGAATGATGTTCATTTGACTCCTCCTTTTAATTTAGTTAAAAGGCAGGAACTGCGTGGATACGCTCAGAAGTTTTGTTACTTGAGACTCGCCTTTCCTCATGTGTAAGTAAAACGAGTTGCGTTACCTGGCGGTCCTGCCATCTTGGAGCATTTGCCCTTTAGATCAGTGACTTTGCGTCCCCTGCTTTCGCAGGGTTTGCCTTTTTCATATTTTAATACTTAATTGTCATTGCTACAGCCGTAGATAGGTCTCCATAACTGAGAAAATCTTGTTTAAAACACATTGGTCATATATAAGAAATTTAGTATTTCCAGTTGTCACTTCCTATCTACATTGCAGCTCTCTAATATCATGATAAATCACAGCCTTATCCCGCGAGTTTATCGGGAATATTATTGCTAATTCACACAAGATGAATATGCAGCCGGACAAGCGGGATTCAATCCGCCTGCAGGAAAATTCTTTTGCGCATTCTGATTTAACACTTCCAATACCTGCATATAATGTACTTCCCGCGTCCAAAAGATATAATTCGCCTCTAATTTATCTCGCGCAAAAGCCAGAATCTGAGAAATAGTTGGCACATAACCACTTCCATCACCTTTCGTATTTTTATAATTCTTTGACATAACCGTAGGAATCATGGGGATCATGCCAGCAAAATCTGAATAGTAATTATAAACACCTTGGTGAGGATCATATTGCGTTGCTTCAAAGAGCAATCCTTTTTCTTCGATAAAAAGATCTGGGCTACTCAATGCCGTCCCGATATCTTTAAGGCTGCCTACGAATGATGTGAGAATTGGACGCGGATAATTTACCTCCTGAATCGTCATTGTATTGGGGAAAAACTGACGCATTTTCTGATGCACAATGATCTTGTTGTCATAGAAGCCATTAATCTGAGCGTTTGAAACTGGCTCAATAGGCTGTCCAAAAGCAGTTTCTATCATGCCGATACCCTCAAAGTAAGGATGCGAGTTGTAACGTTTTCCCATTGCATCAAATAAGGCAGTCAGGCGATTACGCACTTGGAGATTCCACAATTTGATATTACGTCCTCTTATTTCAGTACTGCCATAATCACTCGTGTAAAATTCTCCACCTTCATACTCAGCAGTCTTCATATAGCTTGGTACAACTTGTCTCTTATTAAATGATTTTGTCTGCACCTGAATAACCAGACGTTTCCCCCTGGCGGACAGCTCAGCAAGCCGTTTATCGATGGATGAAAAATCATACACACCTTTTGATTTTTCCAGATCATTCCAGAAGTACCGGATCATCATTCCTTTCAATGCGGGTGTTGCATCAAGCTCACTATATACTTGTGACAAGTAGGTGGAATTATTTTTGCTGGAACCCTTAATTATATAATAGTGTCCTGGATGCCATTTGACTGCAGTTGGATCTATCGGAGCTGCTACTGCATTCAAGGGCACTATAATCATACTAAAAATGAACAATAGTGCAGTTACTAATATATACGCTTGTCTGATTCTCGTGCTGGTGATTAGTGTTTCCGAATTAATAATCAGAAATTGATCATTAGTTTTCATAAATAATTCCTCCTTAGAGTTTCAAGAAAGGAACTGCATGGGTACGCTCTGAAGTTTTATTACTCGTGACCTGTCTACTACATACGTGAGTAAAACAAGTGGCGTTGCCTGGCAGCCCTGCCATCATTGGGATGTTCTCCCTTTAGATCAGTGACTTTGCGCCCTCTGCTTTCGCAGAGTTTGCCCTTTTCATATTGCAATGATAATTAAGCACAAACTGTGCCACAATTTAATTTTTCACGACGCGTATCGCACTTTTAAAAACAACGGATGTTGTACAAATATTGCTATAGAGAGGAATCCGGAGGGCAAAAGCTTTATGCGGTAACAAGACATTATTTCTGTAATAGTGCGATTTTTTCTAATAACTAACCCCCTGCTGAAAATGATGGACATTTTTTGTCACATCCTGACAAAAAATAACAGGGTAATTTCCCCTTATTTCATAAACAGAGAGTAGATGCTGATGTTAGCTGAACACTAACTGTGAATCCACATATTCTAATTTTTAAGCAGAAATATGAGAACTATGATGTGATCTAAGCAGAAAATCTAACGTCTTCCATCGTACCAAATCGGCAGCTTCTTCTTGCTCTTCAATGCCTTACGAGGACTAAACAATACGCCAAAGAATTGCATGGCAATTTCTCGTCCGGTGTATAGTTGCACTTTGCGTGGTGACGTGACCAGAGGGTGGCGAGTGAGGATGGTGAATTTCAGGCCGCGCTTACGCCCCCATTTTTTCAACAATTGGCTTAAATCAATTTCATCAGCGGCGAATAACTCCTGGTTAAACCCGCCGACATCGCGAAATGCGTCGGTGCGGCATACCACCAGTGCACCGGATGCCCAAAGGAGAGTGATTGATAGCGCGGTCCAAAGTTGCATTACAGCATTGCCCCACCAAGGTAAATTTGGCATGTGCATGATACTGCCGCAACCGACATATTTCTTGCTTTCGATCATTTGCAGGATATCGCCAACCATACCTGAGTTCAATAAACTGTCGGCATCGACAAACAACAGCCAATCTCCAGTGGCAACTACTGCGCCGGCATTACGCGCACGCCCGATTTGATTGATCGGTTCAAATACCACTGTCGCACCGGCTTGTGTAGCGAGCTGTGCCGTTTTGTCCGTTGAATTGTTATCGACGACGATGACCTCATAGGTGAAACCGGGTTCTGGGTTTGCCTTGATGGATTCTTGGATAGAATTCAAACAATCCAGAATCAGTTGCTCTTCGTTAAAAGCAGGAATAACGATGGATAGGCGCATGTACCAACAGAATTTTTAAAAAAAAATGAATTTTAAGTATATTTATTGGGAGAGCAAAAAAAATACTCTCCCAAAAAGATTAGAACTCGCCTGATTTGATGTAAGGCTGTGACCACAGAATTACTTGCATCAGCACCGATTTGCGCCATGCATCTTGCATGCGATCTACATCGTCACGAGAATGGCCACCTTTTTCCAAGAACGGGCGGAGCGTGGTAGTAATCGGGATCAGCAGCGCAAAAATATAATGGATATGAATGATGGGTACGGATTTTACGTTGTCGGTGGTGTTTTTCTTCGAACTGTGATGGCGTAATCCGATTTCATATTGATAATTGAGCCAGTCTTGATTGTACTCGGCGTTGGCGGTATCCAAAATCCATTGTCCAAAGCGTTTGCGTACGCCAGCCAGGTAATCCATGTTGGGCTGACCGTCGGCCGCGTTGGTAAAATAGTGCAGCAGGAAAGGGGTTGAGCCGACAAAACCATACCATACATCCAGGATTTGCTCGACCTGATCTTTCAGTACGTCATGCGACATTTTTAGATAACGTATGTCGTCATCGCCAAACAGACTGGCTTGTTTCAGCTTGGCAAATTCATCTATGGATACGGGAGATTTTTGCAGCGAAGCGCTGCCATAGGTATAACCAGGTATATTGGTTGTCATAAGGCTTCCTTTTGAAAGGTTAAACATCATCGCATGACAGAATCAATTTTCACGATATGCAACTAATATCATGAGACTATGCAATGGATGACAATAAATTATAAATGATTTGATTGCGCAAAAAAGTGATACTCGCGATGCGGATTTTACAGGATTGGTTATTCATTCGGGTAGACTTTTTAGGATTAACCCCGGGGGGTCCTTAATAAAACATCCAACCATTTTTTCCAGCGTCGATATTTTTTCAAGAGCGCGATGTTCGTTTGCCTACTTTCTACTTTATGCATTTCTCGGCGCCAGGTTGCTTTAAATCCAGAGGCCAATACGGCAGCACCTTGCAGACTCGTTTCTTTTTGTTGCAGGTGATAAACCGGAAAGGTAGTACATTGTGCGATGCCATATTGCAAACAGGGTAGCTCGGATAAGCCTCCAGACAAATAAGCTCGAGTTAACGGTGCATGCTGGTGAAATTCTTCTAGGATACGCACAACCCGGAAAACAATCGCTTCGAGCAACAATGAAGCAACTTGCCGTGAGGTAAGTCCGGTGACAGGTTGAGAAAAATGCATACCCCAATCCTTGCGAAAATAAGGCGCTCCTAAGCCACTGGGTTCAGCCAAACAAAAAATATTGTTGCCTGCCAGATCTTCAAAGCAACACTCATTTATCGGATAAGATGCAAGCGCGGTAGCAATTGAGTTGAGCGTGCCTTCAATAGCAAACTGTACGTGCTGGTTTTCGTTTTGAAAAACTAATGTTTGCAAATAACCATCAAATGCTACTTCCTTTTTATCAAGCGAACGAATCACAAAACCGCCTGTGCCAAGATTGACCAAAGCTTCGCTCTGGCTGTCAGTCAAACTGGCAATCAGAGCCGCCGATTGATCGCCAACACTGGCTTGTAAGATTAAGCCATTGTTTAAAGCAAGATTCAATCCGGCTGAAGGTCTGATATGCGGCAAAATTAAATGGGGAATATCGAATAAATGACATAAAGCATTTGACCACTGTTGCTGATAAATATCCATCAGCAGCGTGCGCGCAGCCATGGATGCATCGGTGACAAAATGCTGCTTATCTGTCCAGCGCCAAATCAAAAATGTATCCAGCATACCGGTCAGCCATTCGCCTTGAATAAGCTTATCTCGCCATGCCGGATTTTCCCGTAACAGCACACTCAACTTAGTTGCAAAGTAATAGGGTGTTAACTGCAAACCGCTGAGTTTGTGAATGGTGTCTGACGATGCCTGCAAGTGATCACAACAACTCGTACCTCGATCATCTTGCCAGGATATTAATGGCGTTACTGGTTCACCGGTGGTTTTATCCCAGAGCAGGAAAGACGATCGTTGGCTGCATAATCCTAACGGCGGTTTGTCATGGGTTTGTGCAAGGCATTCTTTGAGGACCTGTTCAGCAGTCGCAACATAGTGCAGCACATCGCTTTCGTATCGCCCATTCCAGTTGTCGATGGCAGGTGCCGGATGAGTGACGATGTGTTGGAGCATTCCTTGTTGATCCATTAGAGCAGCTTTGATGGATGTCGTGCCCAAGTCGAGCGCGATTGCCACGGTCACTGCATGACCCGGTATCTGTCGCAACGCGTAACTTCCTGCGAAATTTGTATACTGCTCCAGTTCAAAATGCCAGCTATGTATTGAGCAATTTTTAGCACTTGATCTTCGGTGATTTTTGACAATATAAGTAAAGGCATGCGACGGCGCAGCAAATCATCCAGATGTATCACCATCTCGGTTGCTGCACAGTGCATCAAATCAGCACGAAGAAATGGTAACGAAGGAATAATTCGTTGCGCCAAATCAGGTTCCATTTCGATACGTTGGAAAATATCTACGCTACGCACACCGTGGCGACGCAACAACCAATGTGCGCTCTCCGCATCAATACCTAGTTGCGCCGCTTGGTCAGACATACGGGCAGACCAAACTATGAAATTTTCCTGCGGCGCCCAGGGGAACAAACGATCCTGAGTCGCACAAGGCAGTGAAACACCCAGTTGTGCGCATATTGCATCGACGATACGCGTAGCGTCCTGGCGCGACGAAGTGATTTTTCCACCAATGGCATAATGTACGCCGTTGGGAGCAGATTTTAATTCCCAATCGCGGCTAACAGCTGAAGGTGAACCGGAGGAAGCTGTCGATGTATTCTGCTTTAAAACCCGCACACCCGCAAAACTGCCGATGATATCGCTGCGCGTCCACGGTGTGCTCAGATAACTATTGACAGCGGTGAGCAAATAATCAATGTCGCTGTCTTCAACCGTAACTTGTTCCACATCGCCTTTGAAATCGGTATCGGTTGTTCCAAGTAGCGTTAAACCATACCACGGAATCATAAAAAATACGCGGCCATCCGATTCGGTGGTCAATAACAAAGCTTCAGCATTCAACAAAGCGGGCATGACAAGATGAACCCCCTTGGCGAGACGACACCATGCGTTGCTTGGCGCTTCCTTAGTCAGCCATTGTCCAGTCGTAAAAACAATTTGTTTGGCATCGATCCTTTGTTTATTTTGAGTAAGTTGATCTTGAATGATTGCGCCATCGGCTTTGCCATCTGTCTCCGATAGTTGTATTAATCGGCAATAATTGACGCAACAAGCGCCGACTGTTTGGGCACCTGCAATCAATTCCAAGGTCAACCGTGCGTCATCCGTTTGTGCATCAGCGTATGTGAATCCTCCTTTCAAGTTATCTTCTCTAACCATAGGAAAATGCGCGTTAAATTTCTTGACATCATAATAACGGTGATGCATGGACACATTTGCATCGCTGGCCAAATAATCATACAACGACAAGCCCAGTTTCAATTGCAATCGGTTGATGCGCTGTTGTGCGTAAACCGGAACGCCAAAGTGCAACGGCCATACACGGTGCGGCGCTACGTGCAACAGCATAGTTCGTTCCTGGAGTGATTTTCTCACTAGCTTGAAATCGTATGTTTCCAGGTAACGCAAACCGCCATGAATCAATTTGGTCGATGCTGAGGATGTCCCGCTGGCCCAATCGTTTTGTTCGACGATAGCCACTTTCAGACCGCGAAGTGCGGCATCATACGCTGTCCAGGCACCGTAAATACCACCGCCACAAATCAAAAGATCGAATGGTTGAGCGGATAATGCTGCAAAATCACGTTTCATTGATCGCGCAGTATCAGCGCTTTGTCAGGTAAATCGCTGATCAAGATATCAACCCCTAGCTGCAAAGCTTTAGTGATTTCAGCCTCACTATTGCAGGTATATACACCGACACATTTGCGTTGATCATGCAATAAATTGACCATTGCTTGATCAGCGCTTGCAATCGGTAGACAAAAACCATACAGAAAATCATGGGTAGTAAGTAATTGGCGCGCATCGACGATGGTTTGTTCGGTTTCAAAGTTATAAACCAATGGAACCCTTGGCCGGTAGCAGTGGGCATATTCAAGGCTCGCAAGATTGAAGGAGGAAACCAGCATGCCTTGCTCAGGGTTGTTGCCAATCAAATCCAGCGTTTGGCGCATTTTTGTTTGGTGGCGAGCAGGCGGTTCCCAGTCACGGCTTTTGACTTCGATCAATAAGCGGCAGCATTTGCGATAGGTGATTAGAAAGTCCTGCAGAGTCATGATGCCTTCATTTTCAGAACCTGAATTGATCAACGTTTGTAGTTGCTGATAATCGAAATCGTCAATGCGTTTATCGTTCAGTCTGATTTTATCGAGAAAGCGATCATGCCACAGCACAGTGACTTCATCCCGACTCAATTGCACATCGGTTTCAATGCCATCAATGGCATATCGTAATGCTCTGTCAAAAGCATTACGGGTATTCTCCATAGCTTCCCGATTCGCTCCACGATGCGCGAATATCATACTTTTTTTAGGAAGTGAGTAGTTATTCTCAGACATCGTGTTCATAAGTGGCATTGCGAATTATTGAGCAGCTTGCAGCAACTCGATGATGGCAGGGTCTTTGGCAATCTCAACCGCGGTTTTTCCGGTTTTGCTTTTAATCTTTATGTCAGCACCTTTGGCCAATAACAATTTTACCGCATCGGCATGGTCGTGTAAGCCTGCCCACATTAATGCGGTTACACCATCGTCATTTTGACGATTAATTTTAGCGCCGCTATCCAGTAAGATTTCTATGACCGGCACGTGCCCGTTTTGCGCGGCCAGAATCAACGGAGTAAATCCATTATTGGCTTGATGGTCTACCGTAGCGCCATGTTTGATGAGAGCTTCTACTACCTCAGTATGACCCATTAATGACGCCAAAATCAGAGGCGTTGCGTCATTCTCGTCTTTTGCGTCAACCTTAGCGCCCTTTGCCAGCAGAGCATTGACAATATCAAGATGGCCATTTTGTGCAGAGACATACAATGGCGTGGTATTGTTGACGGCTATCAGATCAACAGGGGCGTTTTTTGCTAATAAGGCTTCAACAATTGCCGTATGTCCGTTTCTTGCAGCCATGTATAGCGCGGTAGTATTGTCGGACGCCTGCACATCAATTTTTGCGCCTTTAGCCAGGAGCTTGTCGACGATGGCGCTTCTGCCTTCCAGTGCGGCAATAATCAAGGCCGTAAGTTTTTCCTGGGTTTGCAGATGAATATCCGCACCTTTTTCAAGTAGCATATCGACGATCGCTTCGTGGCCTTTTTGTATTGCCAGCATCAACGGCGTAATACCATCGGTGGTTTGCGCATTAATATCCGCGCCTTTGGCTAACAGCATATTAACGATGTCAGCATAGCCATTTTTTGCAGCAATGGTCAATGCAGTTACATCACCAGCATTTTTAATAGTTACATCAGCATTTTTTTCCAGCAATTGATCGACAATATCGGCATGTCCAAATTGGGAAGCCACAATGAGCGCAGTAAATCCCATTTCGTTTTGGTAATTAACATTGACGCCTTTTTCCAATAATTGCTTAATAGCCTCTATATTTCCAGAAAATGCAGCTTTAAGAAATTCGCTTTCATCTTCGGTTGAAGCATAGGCAAAGGATGTTAATAAAAAGATGAGCATGATTGCACACACGAAAATTTTGTGCATTGTATTAATTGAGTTTTTTATATAATTCATTGATTACACCTATATTGGGCTTGTTATTATCAACTATCGGGGTTATTAACGGGATTCAGTAATCAATGCAACACGCATTGAAATAGATTGTGACCTCATTAATAATATTTTAACTCAGAAATATCTATTTTTAGGTTTAATTCGTTGTGAGCAGGCGCTCTAATTATTACAATTTAATGGCTGCGAGAACCACAAATGATGCTTCTCGACACTTTTCTGAATATTGGTGAAATTGGATAACTATGCATGATTGGATCGTTCCTGATTGGCCTGCACCCAGTAATGTGAAAGCACTATTTACAACTCGCGCAGGCGGTGTGAGTCATGACACAAATGGTATTTATGCTTCGCTGAATCTCGGTACACACGTTTATGATAATTTGGCCGACGTCACAAAAAATCGGACTTTATTGCGCCGCTACTTACCTGCCGAGCCTAGGTGGTTAAAACAAGTACACGGGACAGTACCGATCCCGATAGATCAGACGACAACGAAAATTCCAGAAGGAGATGCGGTTTTTAGCCACAAGCGAAAAACGGTTTGCGCTGTAATGGTTGCCGATTGCTTGCCGGTATTATTATGTAATACAGCGGGCACTACAGTGGGTATCGTACACGCCGGTTGGCGCGGCTTGGCTGGAGGTATTATTGAAGAATCTATCAAAGCTATGCAAGCAGATCATGGTGAGCTGATAGCGTGGCTGGGGCCAGCAATTGGCCCGAATCACTTTGAAGTCGGCCCCGATGTGTACAAAGCCTTTGTTCAGTATGACACACAGGCGAAACAAGGATTTGTAGCCAAGAGCGGACAACAAGGAGGAAAATGGCTGGCGGATATCTTTCTGTTGGCACGCCAACGTTTGACAAGCAGTGGCATTACTCAGATTTATGGTGGAGGGATCTGTACTTTCAGCGATTCTGTGCGTTTCTTTTCGCATCGTCGGGATGGTGTAACCGGACGCATGGCCGCTTTAATCTGGTTTGAATAAAACTCTCCTCCTTAACTTGTTATTTATTGCACTGCAACAGCGTATAATCCCGCCTTTCTTATTTAATTCGTGCTATGTCAACGCTTACCTGGATTATTGCTGTCAGTTTGCTGGGCGGCGTATTGAGTTTGTTTGTTGCCGCAATATTGGCATTCAACGCCCGTGTGTCATGGCTCTCAGTACTCATATCCTATGCCATTGGTGCATTATTAGGCGTTGCCTTTTTAAATACCTTGCCAGAAGCACTTGAACATTCAGATAATCCAACGCAAGTAACCATCTTTGTATTATTCGGTATCTTAGTTTTTTTTATCCTGGAAAAACTGGTGTTATGGCGACATTGTCATTTAGAGGATTGTGAAGCACATGATCCACTACATGGTGTTGCGGCAACCCCAGGTAATCTTCCTGAACATGATCATGGACGCAGTGGAATGATGGTGATCGTGGGGGATACCTTCCATAATTTTGTCGATGGTATTCTGATCGCAGCTTCATTCATGGTAGATGTCCAATTAGGCATTGTGACATCGATTGCAATTATTGCTCACGAAATACCGCAAGAAGCGGGTGATTTCATTATTCTGCTGAATTCTGGTTATACGCGCCGCATGGCATTTCTAATGAATTTAGTGTCTAGTTTAGCTACTTTGGTAGGCGGTGTGCTAGCCTATTTTATGCTGAATGAAATGGATTATTTGATCCTGCCATTACTTGGAATTGCTTCAGCGAGCATGATTTATGTAGCCATGTCGGATTTGATTCCAAGCTTACATAAACGCCCGGAGATTCATGCTACCATCCAGCAAGTTATTCTTATTTTGTTAGGAATTTCTTCTATCTGGCTGGTGGGAAATATTTTCCCCCATACCTAGTCAAACAAGGTAATGACGTTACACGAAAAAATTTAGAGATTCTTCATGATAAAACGATTATTTGCGATATTTCTGTTACTTTTATTTACCAATACGGTGTATGCCGAAAAGAGTGATATTCTCGAAAAGGTTGAAAGTAGCGCGCGTTCTTGGTTAGGATCGGTTGATCGTGGGCAATATAAAGAAAGCTGGGAAAACTCATCTCCACTATTAAGAGCTAAAACACCCGAAGCGGAATGGATCAAATCATTGACTGCAATTAGGTCATCGCGTGGCGCCATGAATACCCGATATATTGCGACAGCAAGCGCAGCAAAATCATTATCGGGATTTCCTGACGGGGATTATGTAATCTTACAGTTCTATACAACTTTTACTGAAAAAGGTTTGATTCTGGAGACAGTAACACTGGCCAAAACTCAAGATGGAACATGGCAAGTTTCTGAATATG
>NZ_JALHQJ010000048.1 GCF_022842015.1 Nitrosomonas sp.
GGGTTGATGCGTGCAAGAGTATTGGTTGTGAGCTACTCCAATACCATTTCGACCTTAAAAATTTTGAAACATGTGCAGGAATTGCGTCCAGAGCTGTCTGTTGTCGTTCGAACTCGTGATGATTCCGATATTGATTTATTGAAAGATGCGGGTGCTACGGAAGTCGTGGCAGAAATCATGGAAGGAAGCTTGATGCTGGCATCCCATGCTTTAATGTTTGTTGATATTTCGACGGGTCGCATATTGCGACGCATACGGGAAATTCGTGAGCAGCGATACAGCTTATTGCGTGGCTTCTATCACGGATTGACCGATGAGACGGAAAACGATCATGAGAGATTATTTCCACGGCTACTCACAATAATGATGACTCCGGACGCAGCAGCTATCAATAAAACTTTGCGCGATCTTGATTTGGCCAGCATGGCTGTTGAGGTAACTGCGGTGAGAAGGCGAAACATTCGTGGATTAATGCCTACTGGTGAGACACGACTTGAAGCGGGTGACGTTATTGTACTCAGAGGTACACAAGACAATTTAGCTGCTGCGGAAATTAAATTATTACAAGGATAAAAGAATTATTTTTCATTCATGTAATAAGAAAATACCCTATTCATATTGTGACTTTATTAAAAAGATTTCAGTGGTTTACGTCACGTAAAAATAGACAGTACAACGAAGAAAGTGTATAGTTCCCACGCTGCCCTTTACTCTTATAATTCAGAAAAGGGAAAGTGTTGAAGCAATTTGAGATTGTTTCAACAAATTAAGAATGGCGCATAAAAAAAGCGCAAAGTTCATCATTTATGGAGGGATATATGATTAAAGCTGTTCAGGCGATAGTAGGATTGGGATTGCTTTGTTTTGCTGCTACACAAGTAGCAGTAGCACAAGACATTTCTAAGTTACCACGTGTAACACAAAAATTGGTGGTTCCACCAAATGTACCAGTGCACGATCAGGTTTCTAAAGGACCAAAGGTTGTTGCAGTTCGCATGGAGACTACCGAAAAGCTGATGGAAGTTGCACCAGGTGCAAAAGTATGGGGTCTGACATTTAATGGTAGCATTCCAGGTCCGCTAATTGTTGTGCACGAAGGCGATTATGTTGAATTGACCTTAGTTAATCCAAAATCAAGCACGTTGGCACATAACGTGGATTTCCATGCAGCAACCGGTGCATTGGGTGGTGCTGGTTTAACACTGGTACAACCGGGCGAAGAAGTGGTTTTACGCTGGAAGGCTGTTAAACCAGGTGTATTTGTTTATCATTGCGCACCTGGCGGAACCATGATTCCGTTTCACGTCCTGTCAGGTATGAGTGGTGCCGTTATGGTGCTGCCAAAAGACGGCCTAAAAGATGCGAAAGGCAAACCATACACATACGATAAAGCTTATTACATTGGTGAACAAGATTTCTATCTGCCAAAAGACGATAAAGGTAACTTCAAAACCTATGGCTCACCAGCCGAAGGCATGGCAGACATGTTAGAGTTATCTAAAGGACTTATTCCAACTCACGTAGTGTTTAACGGTGCCGTTGGTGCAATTACGGGTGACAACGCACTGAAAGCTAAAGTAGGCGAGAAAGTTCTGTTTATCCATTCACAAGCTAATCGCGCTTCCTATCCGCATTTGATTGGTGGCCATGCTGATCTGTACTGGGTAGGTGGTTCATTCGGTGACACACCGCTTACAGGTCAAGAAACTTGGTTTGTTCCAGCCGGTGCAGCAGTTGCTGCAGCCTATCAATTTGAACAACCAGGTCTGTATGTATACCTCAGTCATAACCTGATTGAAGCTGTATTGCTAGGTGCTGCACTACATATGAACGTTGAAGGTAAATGGAACGATGACCTGATGACTCAGCTTAAAGCTCCTGCAAGCTTTGATGCAAAAGCTGCAATGGATCACTAAGATTTGATTTAGTGTAGCTATTAAAGTCATATAAAATAAAAGGCCTCAACCTATAAAGGGTTGAGGCCTTTTTCATTCGCAATGTGTGCATTTTGCACATTATATTTTTTATAAATATCATTCGAATATGCCCATTAAATCTCGAATTCGCACCATCCCGCATTATCCACGACATGGAATCATGTTTCGTGATATCACAACACTATTAAAAGATCCTTTTGGACTGTATATAACCATACAGGAGATTGCTAATCGCTATGATACGGTAACGATTGATAAAGTGGCCGGAATCGAGTCGCGTGGATTCATCATTGGTGCACCGGTTGCCTATCAATTAGGCAAAGGCTTCGTGCCTATCCGTAAACAAAACAAACTGCCTGCGGAAACACTGGGAAGAGACTATCAATTGGAATATGGCAGTGATCGTATTGAAATTCACGTAGATGCAATTCAACCGGGGGATCAGATACTTTTGATAGATGACCTGATTGCAACTGGTGGGACTGCAGAAGCGGCTGCAGGTCTTATAGAAGATATGGGTGGAAAAGTCGTGGAATGCTGTTTTGTGATTGATTTGCCAGGCGTTGGGGGGAGAGCTCGCTTGGAGAAACAGGGGCATAGAGTCTTTGCATTATGTGAATTCGAGGATGAGTAAGCATCCTGCACTAACCTGTCCCAAGTATTTGTATCAGAATGTATCACTGATTCTCTTGCAAGACTGATAATAACTTATCGTGAATACCATCAAAGCTGCCATTACTCATGATCAAGATATGGTCTCCAGGTTTTGTAATCGCAACGATGTTTTTTATTAACAGATTTAAGTCATCGCAGTAATCGACTCGCTCGTTTAATGTGTTTAGGGCTGATTTTGCCCATTGCGAATCGCGCGTGAAGCAAAAAACATGATCAGCCTCTTGCAGGCTGTGCGCAAGATAATCTTTCCAAACGCCCATTTTCATCGTATTAGAGCGAGGTTCGAGTACCACAATAATTCTTTCCTGACCAATGTGGGTTCTTAAACCATTCAATGTCGTTTGAATTGCAGTAGGATGATGTGCAAAATCATCATAAATAGTAATGCCGTTGATGGTGCCGCATTTTTCCATGCGACGTTTAACATTCTTGAATTCTGATAATGCTGTAATTCCTGTTTCGACGGGCACTCCAGCATGTCTGGCAGCAATTAATGCTGCCAAAGCATTCATGCGATTATGTTCTCCTAATAAATCCCAATGCAAACGTCCTTGATGGATCCGACCACAATAAATATCCATTGCATTGTTTGCGAGCAATTGGGCGTTCCAACTAGCTTCAGTCCCAAATTCCTCCACTGGAGTCCAGCAGCCTTGTGTCAGAACTTGTTTTATATTCTCATCTTTTCTATTGGCTACGATCAAACCGTTATTGGGAATAATTCGTACAAAGTGATGAAATTGACGCTTGATGGCTGAAAGATCGGGAAAGATATCGGCATGATCAAATTCAATATTGTTTAATACCGCAGTTCTGGGATGATAATGAACAAATTTAGAGCGTTTGTCGAAGAAAGCCGTGTCATATTCATCGGCCTCAATAACGAAAAACGTTGAAATTTCAGCAGAACCTGATTCGGAATCCTGTGTGTGCTCTAATGGAATACTTCCAATTCTTGCAGATAGGCCAAAGTTCTCGGGAATTCCGCCAATCAAAAAGCCTGGGTTTAATCCAGCGTAATCTAATATCCAGGCCAGCATTGAGCTGGTCGTGGTTTTGCCATGTGTTCCGGCAACAGCAAGTACCCAGCGGTGCCTCAGAATGTTTTCCGATAACCACTGTGGGCCAGAAATGTAAGGTAAATTCCGATTAAGAATTTCTTCCATCAGTGGATTTCCGCGGGTAATTACATTACCAATTACGAATATATCTGGCTGAAGTTGGATTTGTTCGGCTGAGTACCCTGATATTAATTCTATGCCTTGAGACTCAAGCTGTGTACTCATTGGCGGATAAACGTTTTGATCGCAGCCTGTTACCTTATGCCCGGATTCTCGCGCAATGGCTGCAATCCCTCCCATAAAAGTGCCACAAATTCCAAGTATGTGAATGTGCATGATCCAGCTTAAAAGAATTTCGTTTAGAAGAAATAGAAAAACAAATCAATTGTTCTGATTGGTAAATTATAGTTCATAAGTTTAGTCAGTAATACCGATGCAATGTAGTAGTGTAGTATTTTATAAATTCAACATACTTTCTCTTGTGAGTGCTCATCCGTTGATAGAAAAAAAATATCGTGGCCGGTTTGCACCATCGCCAACTGGACCTTTGCATTTTGGTTCGCTAGTTGCGGCTATAGGCAGTTATCTCGATGCAAAATTTAATCAAGGTAAGTGGCTAGTTAGAATTGAAGATATTGATTCTCAGCGTGAAGTGCCGGGAGCTGCGAGTGAAATTCTATTTGCGTTAGAAAGTCTAGGAATGGAATGGGACGAAGAAATTATTTTTCAAAGCCGACGCTCAGAAGCTTATCAAGAAGCACTTAATAGGTTAGAGAACCAAAATTTAACTTATCCATGTGTCTGCTCAAGAAAAGAAGTTGCTGATTCCAGTATTATTGGTTTTAGTGGGCCTATTTATCCCGGAACGTGTTTGAAAAATCCTCCCTCGTTGGGTAAATCATATTCGCTGCGTGTTCAAACAAATGAAAATCAAATTCAATTTCAAGATATTTTAAAGGGATCATATTCGCAAAAACTAAAGCTGGAGATTGGTGATTTTGTACTACGCCGAGTTGACGGAGTTTATGCCTATCAATTGGCGGTTGTAGTCGATGATGCCGAACAAGGTATCACGCATGTCGTACGTGGCGCAGATCTTTTAGACTCTACGCCACGCCAAATATTTCTCCAACAATTATTAGGTTTTAGCACGCCGCGATATATGCATCTTCCGGTCGTAACTAATGTAGAGGGTGAGAAACTCAGTAAACAAACAAACGCTGAGCCAATAGAACTCGAAAGTGTACTGCCGCAACTAGTCAAGGCGCTGTATTTCCTGGGACAAAACCCCCCTCTGGAGATACTCGAAGGTGATCTTTCATCCTTCTGGAAATGGGCTAGGAAGAATTGGCAAATTAATCTTATTCCACGATGATTTTATGTGAATGAGATTAGTTTCGAATTGAAGCTATCAAAGCAATATTTGTGCTAGTCTGTAGTATCGACGATATAGCAATATCGCTGAAAATTGTTTAGATTGAAACTAAAAATATCGAGATAAATCATGTTCCCTAATAACATCAGGTAAGGAGATGTTGTGGCTTTTTTGCCTTTTAATATAGCGAAACAAAAAAAACTGAAAATAGTTATTGTGGGCGGAGGGTACGCAGGGCTTGCGGCATTGACAAATCTTTTGCAATTCGCTCCAGATACAGATATCACACTCATAGATCCCAGAACGCAGCATCTGAAAATTACACATTTGCATGAAACATTCAGGTATCCATTAACAGATTTATTATTTTCTTTCAGGGACCTGGAAAATCGTTTCGGGTGCAGACATGTGCTGGCATCAGTCAATTTTGATAAAAATGCATTGCAGAATTGCCAAAAAAACAAACAATTAATTCTCGATGAAGCGACTCTTAATTTTGATTATATGATCATAGCATCCGGGTGCGAGAATAGCGCATCTGATGCTATGGATTCCAAAAATGTATTAAGTTTGTATGATTTCACTACTACCGATGGATCTGATTTATTAAGAAAATTTCTTGATCAAAATAAGGCTTCGAGCCAAGCAATTTCTGTTGTGGGTGGCGGTGCGACCGGCATACAGTTTCTGTTTGAGATTAAACAGTTTTTGGCGCGTGTGAAAAGTAACGCAGAATTACGCTTGATTCATTCAGGCGAACATGTGCTTGAGCAATTTCCCGATGGTTTTGGGGCTTACGCTGAATCCAGAATGTGTGACTTGAATATTGCTTTTTACCCTAAGACATATTACAGTGAGCAACGCCCTGATACGGTTTTGCTAACCGAAAAGATTACAAAGAAGCAATTTGAACTGCCGTCCAGTGCATCAATTTTGTTTCTGGGCAAGAAGCAGCAAAAAACTTATACGGCTAATGCTTTTGGGCAGGTTCTAGTTAATCAGAAGCCTTTGCAGAATATTTTTGCAGTCGGTGACTGTTCGCACTATCAATCGTGGGGATCAAATACCCTAACAGCACAATCAGCCGTTCGTAAAGGAAAATTAGTAGCGCGCAATATATTGCGACATTCAGGCTTTCCTGGACTACTTGAACCCTATATACATCACGAATTAGGTTACGTCGTAAGCATTGGACCCGCGGATGCTGTTGGGTGGCTGGTTTCGGAAGGAAACTTGATCACAGGCATACCGGCACTGACAATAAAAGAGCTCGTAGAAGCTCAATATGATTTATTATTGACAGGTATCGATACTTACTTGGTTTAGCAAATACTACGCAGGAGATATGATATGCTTGGTTTGTTTAAAGATAATCCTGTAATAGGCAAGGCCAGCACAACTATTCAATGTCCGGCAGATAAGCTTTTCAATTTTATTGGCAATGACTTGCTTGTTAACTATCCTCGTTGGTCGCCAGAAGTCAAGGAATTGGAAAAGCAGACTGAAGGCCCAGTACAACTGGGAACGGTATGTCGGCAAGTACGTGTCGACCAAGGTAATCGCTCGGAATCAACTTTTAAAGTTGAAGCTTTTGATATTGGTAAACGGATTTGCTTTAAAGGAACATCCGATCCTTATCGATGCGATTATTTGATGGAATCAATCAATGAGACTGAAAGCAAAATAACTTTTTCCTTTGAACTGTTAAGTCTCGATCTTCATGTAAGACCCTTTGAGAAACTGGTGCGCATTGCGGTTCAGGACGGAACGGAGAGAACCGTAAAGAACATCAAGAAACTCATTGAGGCTGATATTGCTGGAGCTGGTTCAAACTAATCAATCATCGCAATGTGCGCATTTAGCCAAGAGCTGATAAACCTGGAGAGAAAATCATGGATTTTATCGTTGAAAAAGACCCTGGATTAATTCCACAAGTATTGTCCAAGATTCTTGATTCATGTGTCAATGGAGTATCATTGGCTGATCCTGATCAAGAGGATTTGCCTTTGGTATATGTCAATAAGGCATTTGAAGCTATAACGGGTTATACATTGGAGGAGACCGTAGGCAAGAATTGCCGTTTCTTACAGGGAAATGAGCATGATCAGGCAGCTGTTAATCAACTCCGGGAAGCCATAAAGAATAAAACATCCGTTGAAGTGGTGCTGCGGAACTATCGTAAGAATGGCGAATTGTTTTATAATCACTTACTGATGTCTCCACTTTTTGACTCAAACGGAAACCTCCTGTATTTCCTCGGAGTACAGTACGATATTACCCCACAAATCCGGGCAGAAGAGGAAATTAAAGCTTTGAAGGAGCAGCTGGTAGCACTTAAGAGATAAATCTTTCAGATAATCAGAGAAACCATCGGCATGAATCAGTTCTTTGCGGCTCTGCCTGTTTATCGCTATTGCAGCGTATTTCTTTTGTAACGTCAGTAAACGTTTTTACTTTCAAATTGAGCAGTTAAAGGAGCTACTTCATACCACTGGATTCATGATTGATAGTCTCAAGATTGAGAAAATTATCAGATTCAGGGCTATCCGATCTCTGATTGAATTTAGCAGTGTTTCGCGCTGGTACCAACTACGCCTGGCTTGGGTTATACGCAAACGCGCTCCGTAAGTAGAGCAGTACAGTAGCTATCTGGATAACGCCTTCGTTTTGCTGCTCCTTCCATTTTCACTTCTCTAAGTTTTTACTCTCTTAGATAGCTGTGTTCAGTAGCAGTAAACCGTAGCAGAGCGTGTTAATAGCCATAGGCAACGAGAATTATTGGCGAATGGTACGAGCAACTACTTCATTACCCCCATTTAATCGGGCATGATGAAGAGCTTCCCTAGCGGTTCTGAGTAAATCTGAGAAATCTAAAGAAAATTTATGATGTGTTTCCGTAATGCCGATACTTACAGTAGTATTTAAACTGTTTGGCTGCAAATTTTCAATTGATTTTCGTATCTTTTCTGCGATGATTGTTGCATCTTCGATGTTGCAATGAGATAACAAAAGTACAAGCTCTTCTCCATCAAATCGGGCAGCGATATCTTCTCTGCGAATAGATTTTTTGAGGAGTGATGCTATGTCTTTTAGAATAGTATCACTCCGTGAATGATCATAATTCTCATTGATTAATCTAGGATGATCTGTATTAATAATGATTAAACTACATGGAATATTATGCCGTGTTGCATCACGTATTTTTGATGCTGCTGCCTCCAACAAGAAATAGCGATTGTACAGACCGGTTAATGGGTCTTTCATTGCTATTTCTTGTAGCAGATTTTGTTGTGCAATTGCCTTATCTAGTAGTTTCTTGCTGGTAATCAGATTATTAATTCTAGCAAGTAGTTCTTCTTGAATGAGTGGTTTGGTCACATAATCATTCACTCCTAAACGCAGCAATTCCACTTTGTGTGCAACATCGTCAAGAACTGAGAATATTAGCAAAGGGATGTGATTTTTGTTCTGATTTTCAAGTTGTTTGATGGCTTTTACAGTACCGCGACCGTTTAATTTTCCTTTCAGCAGTATGTCAGTGAGCACTAAATCATATGCATTTTTCTGAAATGCCAGCATACCTTCTTCACCGCTAGTGAAATGGTCAACGGTGTATCCATTGTCTCGGAGTATGGTCAATGTCTGATTAGCAGTTGTTTGACTGTCTTCAATATATAGAATATATCCAGAGATTGTCTTGCTGCAATTTTTCTTGGAAAACCGCGCTGCATAACTTGTAATTTTATCGAGCTCATGCTTTGCAAATATTTCTGTTACACCTGCCGAAAATGCTTCGTCCAATAATTCTTTGTCTTCATTAGAAGTTATCATAACCACAGGTATTTGACAGGTGTGCGAATCCGCCCGAAGATGAGATGAAAACTTGGAGGCATTCATGTCTTGTAAATGCATTGCAATAAATATCAGGTCAAATGGTTGATTTCTCAACAACATTAATGCTTCACTGCCAGTTGAAACTTGTTTTGTTTCCAATCCACCTAATTCGATAGCAGATGATAAAAGTTTCTGATAAGTTCTGGATGGTTCAACAATAAGTCCTTCCATGCTATGGTGTCCTTTCAATGACATAATCTGGATATGATCAGTAAATTAGTTGGCTACTAACTTTTCTAGGAACATAGTTATCGACATTCAGCTTGTTTTTTTTAGAAGTTATTGAGTTACCGTGAATTGCAAACTCAATCGTGATTGTTGGTGATCCGTATACAAAGCAGATTTGTTCTGTGAGATTTACAGAGATTCAAGGTTAGTTATATAAAACGGATAGATCACAGTATATTTGCAGCTTGATTTGTATGATTAATTCCGAAAGGGTAAACTGCTAGGGAATTCTTGCTTGTTTCTATGAAAGGCAAAAATTCAGTTAATTCTAAAAACTGTATAAAGGGGGTTTTTTGATGGGAAGTATTGTTAAATTATCTTTGGTACTTGCGATTTCTTTTGTTCTCTCGTCTCAGGCGGTTGCTTCTGGCAGTAACTTCAACACTTCGGGTGAGAGATTTGTAAGTGGAATAGCAAACGTGACTACTGGATGGGTAGAATTACCAAAGAATATTGTGCTGACGGGACAGAAAGATGGCCCGATTTATGGTGTCACCGTTGGACTGGCAATGGGTCTCATGCATACGGTGGGTCGTACACTCGTTGGAGCATTGGATGTGGCAACCTTCTGGATGCCATTAAAACCTTCAGTAAATCCGCCATATATCTGGGAAGATTTTTCGAGAGAAACATCTTATTGATTTTTTACAGTGCAACTAATTTTATAAGAGATTTCTTATATAAGATAAAACGCCATGTGATTTGCATGGCGTTTCTCATCGTCTACTAATGTCAAAGTCTAGTGTTGTGATTCAAGTGCCGCAATTCTTTCTTCCAGTGGTGGATGCGACATGAATAAGCTCGTTAATCCATTTCTGCTTCCGGAAATACCAAAAGCAGCTAGCTGATCAGGTAAATGAGCCTGCTTCTGAGTTAATTGTAATCGTCGAAGTGCAGCAATCATTTTTTCTTTACCTGCTAGACTGGCCCCGCCTGCATCGGCACGAAACTCGCGTTGGCGACTAAACCACATGACAATGATACTGGCCAGAACACCCAGAACAATTTCAGCAATAATAGTCGTAATCCAGAAAGCGGGTCCGTGACCTTCTTGCGTTTTGAATACGGTGCGATCTATCGTATGTCCGATGACGCGTGACAGAAAGATTACAAATGTGTTGACGACGCCTTGTATCAGCGCCAAAGTAACCATGTCGCCATTTGCGATATGACTGACTTCATGAGCCAGCACTGCTTCAGCTTCATCCTGGCTCATGGTATTTAATAATCCAGTACTCACGGCAACCAATGCGGCATTTTTTGACATTCCAGTGGCAAACGCATTGACATCCGGCGCTTCATAAATGGCTACTTCTGGCATACCAATACCTGCAATCTTTGCTTGTCGCTGCACGGTAGCCACTAACCAGTGTTCTTGTGCGTTTCGTGGCATTTCTATTGTTTGTGCACCTGTAAAACGTTTAGCTGTCCATTTTGACATGGCAAGCGACATGAATGAGCCACCGAATCCGAATACAGCTGCAAACAATAACAATGAATTAATATCCAGTCCCGTACCCTGTTCGTCCAGAATTCTTTCAAATCCGAACAGTCGTAAGGTAATGCTAAGAACAAAAATGATGGCTAAGTTAGTAATTAAAAAAAGAAAAACTCTTTTCATTCTTTTGCTCCACGATAAGATTTAGTCTGAAAGAATCAGAAGTAATATGTGAATTGTGTGTCTTTTTTCAAGCAAGTTTTATTTAAGTTAAGGCTAAATCGGATAATTGATAAGAAGCCAGATAGTGATTATTCGATTTTAAAGAGTATTGGGTGCTCGGTTCGTTCAGGAATTCAGGTGGATTTTATTGTGCGATATCTGATTGGGAATTTTGAAGCGGTGCATTTCTGACAATCTGGAAAAGTATTTCTCCTTCCTTGACCATGCCCAAATCGCTACGGGCGCGCTCCTCAATTGCTTCAAGTCCTTGTTTTAGGTCATTGACTTCAGCCTCTAACTTGTTATTGCGATTCTGTAATAGCACATTATTTTTACGTGCCGCGGCAACTTCTTGATCTACTTGCCAAACTCTCAACCAGCTCGCTTTGCCCAGCCATAATGGATATTGCATTGCGACGACTAGTATAAGTAGTGTGAAACTTAGTAGCTTCATTATTTAAGTTGATAAAATGCGCTCCGACCGGCATATCTTACTGTATCCCCTAAATCTTCTTCAATTCGTAATAGTTGATTGTATTTGGCAAGGCGGTCAGATCTAGATAGTGAGCCGGTTTTGATTTGTAGCGCATTGGCTGCTACTGCGATGTCGGCGATGGTAGTGTCTTCAGTTTCTCCTGAGCGATGTGAGATGACGGCGGTATAACCAGCACATTTTGCCATTTCAATGGCCGAGAATGTTTCTGTTAATGTACCAATCTGGTTTACTTTGATTAAGATAGAATTAGCAATACCTTGCTTGATGCCTTCCTGTAGGATTTTTGCATTGGTGACAAAGATATCGTCACCGACCAATTGAATTGAGTCACCCAATTTACTAGTTAGTAACCTCCATCCGTCCCAATCATGCTCACTCATGCCGTCCTCGATACTGATAATAGGATATTTATCCACCCACGATGATAAATAATCAACGAATTGGGCTGATGTCAGATGCAAGTCATCAGAAGATAGATGGTATTTGCCATCATGAAAAAATTCTGAGCTGGCGCAATCAACGCCAATTGCAACATCTTTTCCAGGTTGATAACCTGCTTGATCAATAGCCTCTACGATTAATTGCAAAGCCGCTTCATTGTTTTCCAGGTTAGGCGCGAATCCACCTTCGTCGCCTACTGTAGTAGGCATGTTTTTGTTGTTGATAAGTTTTTTGAGGGTGCCGAAAATCTCGGCGCCACATCGGATGGCATCATGAAAATTTGAGATTCCCAGCGGCACAATCATAAATTCCTGCATGTCGATATTGTTGTTGGCATGCGCGCCGCCATTAATTAAGTTCATTAACGGAACGGGCATTGACATTGAAGCAGAACCCCCTAAATAGCGATATAGCGGCAATCCTGACTCCTCGGCGGCTGCTTTGGCAACCGCCAGCGATACTGCAAGAATTGCGTTGGCGCCCAATCTGGACTTGTTTTCGGATCCGTCTAAATCAATTAAGGATTGATCAATGAAGCTTTGATCGACAGCATCCAAGCCCATTAATGCCTCGGAGATTTCGGTGTTAACATTTTCTACCGCTTTAAGAACACCTTTCCCGGAATAACGTTGTGCATCACCATCGCGTAGTTCCACTGCTTCTTTGGTCCCAACAGATGCGCCGGAAGGAACTGAGGCGCGGCCTAAAGCTCCAGATTCCAGCATTACATCTGCTTCGATAGTTGGATTACCGCGAGAATCCAAAATCTCACGGGCGATGACATCTACAATTGCACTCATGCTGCATTTTTCCTGTTGTTTGTGTTTGCTGTTATGTTGATTGGTGAATGGTAATTTTTTGATTTATAATGCAAATTATGTAAAGGTAATTTTGATTATCTTTTTTATTGTTAGATTCTAAGGTTTTCGTATTCCGTCAACTATTGCGTACTGCGTGGATTTTTTCATCCCCAGCAAGCTGATGCTTGTCAGAAAATTGGATTGCTGCCTGCACATAGGACTTGAAGAGCGCATGTCCCAACCGTGGCGTGGAAGTAAATTCCGGATGAAACTGACAACCCAAGAACCAAGGATGTTCAGCTTCAGGCAGCTCTATCATTTCGCACAGATTCTCTTCCTTGGAAAAGCCGCTAATGCAAAGTCCTGCTTTTTCTAATCTAGAGATATAAAGATTATTAACTTCATAGCGATGACGGTGACGCTCGTTAATTTTATCTGTACCATAGGTCTTCCAGGCGAGGGTATCTTTCTTCAAAATACATTCTTGCCCTCCCAACCGCATACTGCCACCAATATCGGAATTTTCATCGCGTGTTTCAATTTGCCCATCCCGAGTCCGCCATTCGGTAATCAGTCCAATAACGGGAAATGGTGTGTCGGGATTGAATTCAGTGCTGTGAGCAGCTTTCATGCCAGTTCTGTTGCGTGCATATTCAACCACGGCCAGTTGCATGCCTAAACAAATCCCCAAGTACGGTATGCGATTGGTTCGGGCAAAGTTGATGGCCATTATTTTACCTTCGACACCGCGCTTGCCAAATCCGCCCGGAACCAGGATTGCATCCATTTCGCTCAGACTATGGGTGCCTTCTGTTTCAATATTTTCAGAATCAACGTAATTGATGTTAATCCTGCTGTTAGTATGGATGCCGGCATGAATCAAAGCTTCAGATAATGATTTATAAGATTCAGTTAAATCGACGTACTTACCTACGATGGCAATAGTAATCGTGTGTTTGGGATGTTCGAGTGCATAAACCAATTTATTCCAGACACTCAGATCTGCTGGTTTGGCCAGGATATTCAATTTATGGCAGATAATTCCATCCAGCATCTGGGCATGAAGTAACCCCGGAATTTTATAGATGCTGTCCACATCGATGGCTGATATGACTGCTTCTTCCTGAACATTGGTAAAGAGCGCGATTTTTCGGCGCTCCTCCTCGGGTAGTTCACGGTCTGAGCGGCACAGCAAAACATCCGGCTGGATTCCAATTTCACGTAGCTCCTTGACTGAATGTTGAGTTGGTTTGGTTTTTAGCTCTCCGGCCGAACCGATATAAGGCAATAAGGTAAGGTGGATGAAGCAGGTATCCGTGCGCGGATTCTGCACGGCCATTTGTCGGATGGCTTCCAGAAAAGGGAGTGATTCAATATCACCGACCGTACCGCCAATTTCAATAATCGCAATTTGCGCGTTACCCACGCCAGCTTGTATATAGCGCTTAATTTCATCCGTAATATGCGGAATAACCTGAACGGTGCCTCCGAGATAATCGCCACGCCTTTCCTTGCGAATGACACTTTCGTAGATTTGACCGGTAGTGAAGTTATTATGCCGAGTCATACGGGTAGTAATAAAACGCTCATAATGACCCAGATCAAGATCTGTTTCGGCGCCATCCTCAGTCACGAACACTTCACCATGCTGGAACGGGCTCATGGTGCCGGGATCCACATTGATATAGGGATCCAGTTTAAGCATTGTCACCTTAAGTCCACGCGACTCAAGCAGTGCGGCGAGAGATGCAGCTGCAATTCCTTTGCCCAAGGAAGAAACAACGCCGCCTGTCACAAAGACATACTTGGTCATGAGTGGTTATCGTAATTTGAATAGTTCATTGGAACAGTAAGGTGGCTTTTGTATGTCGTTTGAACGAGCAACGTGATTCAGAGCTTATTAGCGAATTTCTGCAAGTAATTTACTTATCATCTGTTCAGCCTGGAAGTAATAGCTCCCACCAAACAGGTTTAAATGATTAAGGACATGATACAGGTTATAAACTACTTTCCTGATATTATAACCGGAATCCAAAGGATAGTCACAGCGGTAAGCAGAATAAAAATCAGCTGAAAACCCACCAAAAAGTTCAGTCATTGCAATATCGGCTTCACGGTCGCCGAAATATACCGCGGGATCAAATAACACCGGTCTTCCTGTTTCATCATAAGCATAATTACCACTCCAAAGATCGCCGTGCAATAGTGAAGATGATGGCGGAGTATCTGGAAAAAATTGTTCCAGATTCTCCAGTAATTGTTCGCCAAGCTGTTGCAGTTTTCCATTAAATCCATTATTTTTAGCCAAATTGAGCTGACTACCTAGACGGTGCATGCGCCAGAATTCGACCCAATCTGAAGAAATCGTGTTTATTTGCGGATTTTGTCCGATTGTATTATCGCGAATCCAGCCAAATTGACTGCATGTCGTACGATGCATAGCAGCGAGTTGTTGGCCTAAATCAGATGCTTTGCCACGTTTGCCATTATTAATATCCAGATATTCCAAAATGAGCCATGCTGCATGAGTATCTTGTCCAGAACAAACAGGTACTGGAACACGCAATGTGTGTGAGTGGTGAATCTCTATGAGGCCAGCGGCCTCAGCCTCAAACATGGGCAGATTCCCAGAAGAATTTAGTTTGACAAAATAGCGTTGTATTCCGTTTGTAATGCAATAAGCCTGACTGATGCAGCCACCGCCGATGGAGTGAGCCTGTTTAACTTCGAAGAAGCTATCAGTGGCAGCAGAGATTTGCTTGCTGATCTTATGCCATGTTTGCATGCTTTAAATTTTCTGCAGCTAACCATTCTTTGGCTTTTTGAATGGCTGCTTGTACTTGTTCAGGCGCTGTGCCACCAGTGTGTTTTCGACTTTGCATCGAACCTTCGAGCGTCAAGACAGCGAAAATATCGGATTCAATCTGTGGAGAAAATTTTTGTAATTCACTGAGCTCAAGATCGCTGAGATCGCAACCTTTTTGTTCTGCAAATTGCACTGCCTTTGCCACGATTTCGTGCGCATCTCGGAAAGGAGTGCCTTTTTTAGCCAAATAATCGGCCAGATCCGTGGCCGTTGCATAACCGCGTAAAGCCGATTTGCGCATCGCTTGTTGATTTACTTGCACGCCACTGAGCATATCGGCGTATATCCGCAATGTATCAGTCAAGGTGTCGACCGTATCAAACAGTGGTTCTTTGTCTTCCTGATTATCCTTGTTATAGGCAAGCGGTTGGGCTTTCATCAATGTTAGCAGCGCTACCAAATGACCGTTGATTCGACCGGTTTTGCCGCGCACCAGTTCCGGTACATCAGGGTTCTTTTTTTGCGGCATAATGGACGACCCGGTGCAGAATCGGTCTGCAAGTTGGATAAAACCGAAGGCAGGATTCATCCATAAAATGAATTCTTCCGACATCCGCGATAGATGCGTCATGATCAACGCTGCGCAGGCACAGAATTCGATAGCAAAATCCCGGTCTGATACCGCATCCAGGGAGTTTTGGCAAACGCCATCAAAACTCAGCAATTGCGCCACTCGTTCGCGTTTGATTGGATAGCTAGTGCCAGCCAATGCAGCTGCGCCTAGTGGCGATTGATTTACGCGCTTTCTGCAATCGTTCACTCGCTCTAAATCGCGTTTTAACATCTCAAAATAAGCCATCAGATGATGGCCGAAAGATACGGGTTGTGCAACTTGAAGATGTGTAAATCCGGGCATGATTGTGTGAATATGTTGCTCCGCTAAATTTAGCAAGGCAAGTTGCATAGCTTTAATCAGGTTGGTGATTTCATCAATGGCAGTGCGTAAAAATAAACGAATGTCGGTGGCGACCTGATCATTGCGGGACCGCCCGGTGTGCAATCGTTTGCCAGCATCTCCGACTAAAGCCGTTAGACGTTTCTCAATATTTAAATGAACATCTTCAAGCTCTTGTAGCCATGTGAATTGATGCAGTCTGATTTCGTCGCGGATTTGATGTAACCCTTGCTGGATGGCCGTAAAATCCTCGGTGCTGATAATTCCTTGCTCTGCAAGCATTTGTGCATGGGCTAGCGATCCCTGGATATCATATTCGGCGAGACGTTGATCAAAATCAACAGAAGCGGTATAGCGTTCCACAAGTGCTGAGACCGGTTCGTTGAAACGTCCAGACCACGTATTTTTATGGTTTTCTTTTTTCACTGTAGAGTTATTATCCAGTATGTTGCTGAAATTCCTTGTTTTCTATACAAGATGCTATGAAGTATTCATTATAGAACAAAATACCAGGTGAGTTATCTTGTGAGATGAGGATATCCGTATGTGTTGTAGTTCTGATGCAAAAATAGCAAATCACGCGTAAAACTACTAGTTAATTGCGTGCGCTGCTTTTACTTCCTTAAGGATTAGTGGATAATTCGTATTTCCTCGCTACCAATAACACAAGGAGTTATCCATGACAGCTAGCAACAAGCAAAATCAGAGCCAACAATCGCAAGTTGATAACTTTTTTTCACTATTAAGCGCCAAGTTTGAATGGTTGGCTAAAGTTCCGACCAGGCAGTTTCCAGGTAAGTATGCAGTGGTGTTGGTTGGGATCATTGTCGTTATTTTTGCTTGGAAGTTTATTGCTGTCAGTAAAGTAGAAGCTGACATGGTCAAGAAGCTTGAGCAAGAGCGTGTGCTTATTACACAGCAAGCCCGTGAATATGCTGATAAACAATATATCAAAGAAGAAGAGCGCTTTGGGCAGATTTTGTCCTGGGCAGTTCGCGGTGAGTTAATTCGTAATAATATTGATCAAATAGACCAGTATTTGAATGAAATCGTCAAAATGAAGGATACCGAACGTGTTGTATTAATAGATGATGATGGAAAACTGTTGGTTTCAACGGACAAACGGTTGGAAGAATCTAATGGTGCGGAATTATTTCCTAGAGAGATTTTGAGTCTGCAGAAAATCACTGTCAAATCAGATGTTGACGGTAAAAAAATACTGGTTGTACCTGTGATGGGATTGAACAAGAAAATTGCTACGGTTATTGTCAGCTACAAACAGCAGAAACTATAGTGCGAATTGACTATCGCATGGTTTAGTTTGTTGCCATTAGTTAAAAAGCCTTTGCACTTGCAAAGGCTTTTTTATTGTTTGAAAATTTTGCACGGTGGACTCAGTGATGAGAAGACATGGCTAACGCGAATCTGCACGTGATGCGGTTTTTGGGCCTGAGTTTGGAAAACGATATTCCGGATCATTCGGTACTGTCTCGTTTCAGGGCACGATTAACACAAGCACATGCCTGGCGTATTTTACAAGCCACGGTATACAACCTGAAAAGATTGCCCAGATTGTATGTTAATAGGCAGATACAATTGCAATCATAGGACAAATGCGCCTTCTGAGCCGACAATGATCGAAAAAAGTGATTGTTTGCGTGATTTCAGCAAGGAAATGACTAAAAAATATCGCGATACGCACAAAAAATCAGAAATTGTAACAAATTTGATAATTCGTTGAGTTTTGCAAAGGTCCCTAAGATTGAGTGCGCTGGATTTGCGCGCCCAGCACCGATAATTTTCTCTCGATATTTTCATAACCACGATCCAGGTGGTAGATACGATCAATTACGGTTTCTCCCTGTGCCACTAAACCAGCAATCACGAGACTGGCTGATGCGCGTAAATCGGTCGCCATGACATGAGTGCCATCAAGCCGGGGAATGCCGTGGATAATGGCTACATTGCCTTCAACTTCAATATTGGCATTCATGCGTATTAATTCTTGCACATGCATTAAACGGTTTTCAAAAATCGTTTCAGTGACAATGGATGTCCCAGAAGCAACGCAATTCAATGACATGAATTGTGCTTGCATATCGGTCGGGAAGGCTGGATAAGGAGCGGTGCGTATATTGATTGATTTCGGTTTGGTATTCATTTTTAAATGGATCCAGTTTTCATTAGAGTCAATATGGGCCCCTGCTTCGGTGAGTTTGTCCAGAACCACATCGAGCAAATGGCCATCTGTTTCTTTTAAAAGAATTTCACCGCCGGCTGCTGTCGCCGCGACCAAGAAAGTTCCCGTTTCTATTCGATCAGGCATGACCGTGTGTTCAGCGCCATGCAGTGATGGTACGCCTTCAATGGTAATGATATCGGTGCCCGCACCATGAATTTTTGCACCCATAGCAATGAGGCAATTGGCCAGATCGACCACTTCCGGCTCGCGGGCAGCATTTTCAAGTATCGTTGTGCCTTCCGCCAAAGTTGCGGCCATCATCAGGTTTTCTGTTCCGGTGACGGTAATGATGTCAAGTACAATGCGAGCGCCATGTAGTTTCTTCGCCACAGCATGAATATAGCCGTGTTTGATATGGATTTCGGCGCCCATCATTTGCAGGCCTTTGATATGCTGATCGACGGGTCGTAGACCGATCGCACAACCACCGGGTAGTGAAATATTGGCTTCTCCTGCGCGGGCGAGCAAAGGTCCTAGTATCAGGATAGCTGCGCGCATGGTTTTAACCATTTCATAAGGGGCGACAAGATGAGTCAATGTAGCTGCTGATAACGTTATTTCCGAAGCATGCGGCGCAGAAACATTTGTTCCCATTTGTTTGAGCAGTGAGAGCATGGTGATAATATCCTGAAGCGCCGGTACATTTTTTATTTTTAAAGATTCCTTGGTTAGAAGTGCGGCACATAAGACGGGCAGCGCAGCATTCTTTGCCCCCGAAATGGTGATTTCGCCGTGCAGTGGTACACCACCCTGGATGATCAGTTTTTGCATAATGTGAATAACTTAAATATAAATTTTAATAATATTCTTGCGTGGTTGAAATGTACCAAAGTTCGCTGCATCATAACGTAATAGTGCGATAAAGGTTATGCAATAGTGCCGACTATATCAAAAAATATCGAATCAATTCATAAGGAGAAGGAATGACTAAGCAAATAATTCACACTGTGGATGCGCCACAAGCCATCGGCACCTATTCTCAAGCAATCCGGGTTAGCGGAGGGGATACCGTGTATCTATCGGGTCAGATCGGATTGGATCCGCTCAGTATGCAAATGGTGAATGGGGTCGAAGCTCAGATCCAGCAGGTGTTCTCCAATCTGAAAGCGGTGGCGAAAGCGAGCGGGGGTAGTTTGAACGATATTGTGAAATTAAATATTTTTCTAATCGATCTCGACAATTTTGCATTAGTCAACGAAATCATGGCCAGCCATTTTGTACAGCCCTATCCTGCGCGTGCGGCAATCGGTGTCAAAGCTCTGCCGCGCGGTGCGTTGGTAGAAATGGATGGGGTCATGGTATTGCAGGAATAAAAGGCATTGTCTGTTAGTGCCAGTGTGCAGGAGAAATTATCACGCTTAGGCATCCACAGTGAATTAGATCTGATTTTGCATCTACCGATCCGGTATGAAGATGAAACGCATTTGTTCCCGATCGGCGATGCGCCGCAAGGGCAAACAGTGCAGATTGAAGGCGTGATCGTTCATAATGAAGTGGTTGTCCGCCCTAGGCGACAATTGGTGTGCCAAGTTGAAGACGGTAGCGGCACCTTGGTCATGCGTTTTCTGAATTTCTACGGCAGCCAGGTTAAAACCTACGCGGTGGGTAAGCGTGTCCGGTTGCTGGGCGAGATTCGTGGCGGTTTCTTTGGCATCGAAATGGTGCATCCGAAATGCCGTATCGTGCGGGAAGGGGAATCGCTGGCGGATTCGATGACGCCGGTTTATGCCACCACGGCGGGTTTGACGCAAAATATTTTAGCGAAAATAATCAGGCAGGGATTGCAGGATGCGCAAACGGTGCATGCACTGACCGAAACTGTACCTGAGAAAATCATCAGAAAATATCGACTGCAAGGTTTTAGCGATAGTGTACTGTGCTTGCATCATCCGTCCCCGGAAGAATCGATCGAGGCTTTACAAACACGGACACATCCAGCATGGCGGCGCATCAAGTTTGATGAATTGCTGGCGCAGCAGTTATCGATGCGCTTACATTACCGACAGCGGAGAAGCCGCAGTGCACCGGTACTGCAACAAAAAAATATACTGAAGAATCAGTTGCTAGCACAGCTTGGCTTTGAATTGACTTCATCGCAGTTCAAAGTGTATGAGGAAATCAGCCGTGATTTGGCAATCGCTTATCCAATGCAACGTCTATTGCAAGGTGATGTTGGCAGCGGGAAAACGATTGTGGCTGCGCTGGCTGCATTGCAGGCGATTGAGAATGGCTTCCAGGCGGCTATCATGGCGCCGACTGAAATTCTTGCCGAGCAGCATTTCGTAAAATTATCCGCTTGGTTTGAACCCCTGGGAGTCCACGTTGCCTGGCTAACGGGAGGGTTGAAGAAAAAGCAGAAGCAAATCGAGTTGGATAAAATCATGTCAGGTGTGGCACAACTTGTTGTGGGAACACATGCTTTATTCCAAGTCCAAGTAACCTTTCAACAGCTCGGCTTGGCGATTATTGACGAACAGCACCGCTTTGGCGTGCATCAGCGTCTGGCGCTGCGGATCAAAGGCGCGCAATCCGATCTGATGCCGCATCAATTGATGATGAGCGCCACGCCTATTCCGCGCACGTTGTCGATGAGCTATTTCGCAGATCTGGATGTGTCAGTTATCGATGAACTGCCGCCTGGCAGATCGCCCGTAGTGACTAAATTAATCGCAGATAATCGCCGTGATGAAATCATCGCACGTATACATCGCGCGTGCCAGCAGGGCAGGCAAGTATATTGGGTTTGCCCGCTCATTGAAGAATCTGAAGCGTTGCAACTGCAGACCGCGGTGGAAACGTATCAGCATCTGAGCAAAACTTTCCCGGAATTGAATGTGGGTCTGGTGCATGGACGCCTGTCCCAGCAGGAGAAAGCTGAAGCCATGCTGTTGTTCAAGCAAGGAAAAATTCAACTATTAGTGGCAACAACCGTGATCGAGGTGGGCGTGGATGTGCCCAATGCTTCGCTAATGGTGATTGAAAATGCCGAGCGCATGGGATTGTCGCAATTACACCAGTTGCGTGGCCGTGTCGGGCGTGGAACGGAGGCGAGTATTTGCATTTTGTTGTTCCAGCAACCCTTATCGGAGATTGCTCGCAAACGACTCAAAGTCATTTTTGAATACACCGATGGTTTTGAAATCGCTCGCCAGGACTTGCGATTGAGAGGGCCCGGTGAATTTCTTGGCGCGCGCCAGAGCGGAATTCCGATGTTGCGTTTTGCCGATTTAGAGCAAGACGGTGAGTTACTGAAAGCCGCACAAGACTCGGCCAATGAAATGCTGAATAACTACCCGGAACTCGCACAGCGGCATATTGCACGTTGGCTGGGCGATAAGACCGAGTATTTGCGTGTGTAATAACAGTAACCAGCAATCAGAGCATTTTGTTGCTACATCCCAGAAAACCTTTGAAGCTGCATTTGCGGCGCAGTCGGCCATGCCCCTGCATCAGTCAAAGATGCAAGTACCTTGTTACTTGCTGGGGATGACCTGCGGGAAATAATTGGTGATATTGCGGGTGAACGCGATGGCAGTGTAAATCGCAAGCTTCTTGGATGGTGGATCAAACGCCATGCCAGGCAAATAGTCAACGGCTTGGGTTTAGTCCAGGACACCTCAACACATAACGCAGCAAGATGGAAGATTGAATCGGTGTAGTCGGTTTATCGGTTTTATTCTGCCACCTTGGCAAAAGTGTCAAAGCTATAAAACATTAGGCAGAACCTAAGCAGCGATCATTGCTTATGTTTTGCCGTGCTGTTCTTTTGTATTACCATACTGGCACATTCCAAACCAAGAAAAACCATGACCGAAGAACAACGCCGTCAGCTTCAGCAACAACTCTGGAATATCGCCAACACCCTGCGCGGCAAAATGAATGCGGATGAATTCCGCGATTACATTCTGGGGTTTATCTTTTACAAATACCTGTCTGAAAAAGTTGAGCGCTATGCCGATGTTTTGTTGGCAGAAGACCATCTCAAGTTTGCCGAATTGGATGAGCATACGGAAGATGGTGCCGAGATTGTGCAAGCGGTGCAGGATGCCGTGGTAAAACAATTAGGTTACTTCTTAAAGCCTTCCGAACTGTTTCATGCGGTTGCGATGAAAGGCAATAACCAGCTTGATACTGAAAACCTGGGTGATAGTCACAACTTTATTCTGGCTGATCTTGCCCGCATCCTCAAAAACATTGAACAAAGCACACTGGGCACCGATAGCGCGGATGACTTCAGTAATCTGTTTGAAGATTTAGACCTGACTTCTTCCAAACTGGGTGCGACTGAAAAAGCGAAGAATGCACTGGTGGCCAAGGTGCTGGTGCATTTGGATAAGATCGACTTTAATCTGGCTGATGGTACGGCTGATGTGCTAGGTGATGCGTATGAATATCTGATTGGTGAATTTGCCAGCGGTGCGGGTAAAAAAGCCGGTGAATTCTACACCCCGCAGCCGGTTTCCACCTTACTGGCCAAACTGGTCACCAGCCAGAATAAAAACCTCAAAACCTTATACGATCCAACGTGTGGCAGTGGTTCGCTATTGCTGCGTGTCAAGCGTGAAGCGGATCATGTAGATAAGATATACGGGCAAGAATTAAACCGCACCACGTACAACCTGGCACGTATGAACATGATTTTGCATGACGTGCATTATGCTGATTTTGATATCCGTCAGGAAGATACGCTGGAACACCCACAGCACCGGGATTTGCGCTTTGATGCGATAGTTGCCAATCCACCGTTTTCAGCACATTGGAGTGCCAGCCCTCTGTTTATGAGCGATGATCGTTTCAGCGTATATGGCAAGCTGGCACCCAGCAGCAAAGCCGATATGGCGTTTGTGCAGCACATGGTTTATCAATTGGCTGATGATGGCACGATGGCTGTGGTATTGCCGCATGGCGTGCTGTTTAGAGGTGCAGCAGAAGGCCATATCCGTCAGTATCTGATTGAGCAAATGAATTGCCTGGATGCCGTGATTGGTTTGCCTGCCAATTTGTTTTATGGCGCGGCTATTCCCACCACGGTATTAGTCTTCAAAAAATGTCGCAAAAATCCCAACGATATTTTATTCATCGATACCAGCCAGCACTTTGATAAAGTCAAAACACAAAATATCATACGCCCGGCACATATCCAGAAGATTGTCGACGCTTATTTGGCGCGCACGAATGAAGATAAATACAGCGCTGTGGCAAGCCTGGAATCAATCAAAGCCAATGACTACAACCTGAATATTCCGAGGTATGTCGATACCTTTGAAGCCGAGGAAGAAATTGACTTGAACAGTATTGCAGAACAGCTTAAAGCACTTGATCAACAAAGCCAGCAAACAGATGCAACCATTGCGGCATACTGCCAAAAATTAGGGATTGCTCCGTCGTTTGCCGTCGCTGGGAAATAAGTATGAATGTGCCTAAGCTGCGGTTTAAGAATGAAGATGGGCGTGAGTTTCCGGAATGGGTTGAGAAAATTATGGGAGACACGCTATCAATTTTCTCTGGTTATGCCTTTTCAAGTAACCATTCTCAATCGAATGGTGTTAAATGGTTAAAAATTGCGGATGTTGGTATTCAGAAAATGACACAAGGCAATTCTTCCTATTTACCTTTCGAGCTTAAAGATAAGCATAGAAATTTTCTAGTTTTTAAAGATGACAGAAGTGGCCTCGCAAATTCGGACAGTCGGATAAGTGTTAATCTTGCTCAACCCAAGCCGTGTAATAGACGGCAAAAAAGGAGCGAGAGTATGAGAAGGACGAGAAGGAATCACGCAGCGGGATTCAAAGCCAAGGTGGCAATAGCGGCGATCAAGGGTGATAAGACACTAGCTGAGTTAGCTGAACAATTCGATGTACATCCGAACCAGATTTCGGAATGGAAACAGCAATTACAGGAATCTGCAATTGCTGTGTTCGGGAGTAATTCAAAAGCAAAGGCCGCCGCGCCTGATCTTAAGGTACTTCACGCCAAGATTGGACAGCTCACGCTGGAGAATGATTTTTTAGAAAGCGCGCTCATCAAGGCGGGATTGTTGAGCGCAAAGCAATGATAAACCGAACTCACGCACTGCCGCTGGTGAGGCAATGTCAGTTACTGGATGTGGCACGCTCAACAGCATAATACTACCAACCGGTTCCGCTATCAGCGGAAGAGCTTGCACTGATGCGCCGGATAGACGAATTGCATCTGAACCATCCCTTTGCAGGCGCCAGAATGCTTTCCAAAATGCTCAGACGTGAAGGAAGTCTATTCGGCCGGCGTCGTGTAGCTACGCTGATGAAGCGAATGGGAATCCACGCAATCTACCGCAAGCCCAGCACCAGCAAGCGGTATCAGGCGCACCCAGTCTATCCGTATCTATTGCGGAATTTGTTCATCATTCGCTCAAACCATGTCTGGGCAGCAGATATCACGTACATTCCAATGAAGCGTGGCTTCGTTTATCTGTTTGCCGTGATCGACTGGGCAAGCCGGATATCTTCAATACTGACAGGTTGCCAATTCACCAGCTTGGAATTCACCGGGATGCTGAAGGATAACGGTATCCAGATCAGTATGGATGGCAAGGGTAGCTGGCGTGACAACGTGCTTGTCGAACGGCTTTGGAAGA
>NZ_JALHQJ010000049.1 GCF_022842015.1 Nitrosomonas sp.
CGGTAGAAAAAGTAGAAAATGGAACCAAATTGGTGAGTGAGGCAGGCAAGACTATGGAAGAGATTGTTGCTTCTATTAAACATGTTGCTGAAATTATGTCGGAAATCACAGCGGCTTCACAAGAGCAGAGCTCAGGTATCGCACAGGTCAATCAAGCAGTTACACAAATGGACGAAGTTACGCAACAAAATGCTGCGCTGGTGGAAGAGGCTGCAGCATCTGCGGAATCTCTGGAAAATCAGGCTAAAGATCTGACTGGAGCAATTTCTATATTTAAGGTAGCTCAGATTACAGGCAATGCGGCAACAATTCAAAAATTCACTGCCAATAAGTCAAATTTACGAAAAAACAAGGTTATTTCAGTAGTAAGAAACAACGATTTTCAAACCAAAAAGGCTGTTAATGGTGATAGGGAGCGTTGGAATGTGTTTTAAGGAAAATAAAAATGCTTCAGCACAAATAAGTCACGCTATTCCTGCCACGAATATAGCAGGGTAGTCTATTTCGTTGCTTTGTTCAAAGCACTGCCACGTGGCTATTTTTAGAGTGGATTATTTAATCACTTTTTCTCCAACATGCTCTCTACAAAGTTTTATCATAAAGATCCCTCGCCGTAAGGAGCGGGGGATCAATTATTTTTCAATGTACTTTTTGAGTCAATATGTACGCTTCAAGGTCAGGAGAATAAAGTCCATTTAATCTGCTTGTCTTCTTAAAAAAGCAGGGATATCCATCGGATCTACGCCGGATTGGCGCATGGCTGCCACCGTAGCATTGCTTCTTCTGCCTGTGCGCATCACTGCAGGTTCTTCAGTAGAAAAAATTGAGTCTCTGTCATCGGTTCCAGTACGAGAATGGATAACGGTTAAAGGAGAGTTTTGGTTCTGAGTAACAAGACTACCCAATCCGGTAGCAACCATCGTCACACGCAAATTGTCGGTCATATTTTCATCGATAACTGTTCCTACAATAATCGTTGCGTCTTCTGCGGTTAAATCTTTAATTGTATTCATTACTTCATGTACTTCGCGCATTTTCAGTGATTGACTGGCTGTTATGTTTACCAAAATACCGCGCGCTCCTGATAGAGAAATATCTTCAAGCAATGGGCTGGAAACGGCACGCTCTGCAGCGACTCGTGCACGATCAACACCCATCGCTATCGCCGAGCCCATCATGGCCATGCCCATTTCAGACATGACAGTTCTGACGTCGGCAAAATCAACGTTTACTAAGCCCGGACAATTAATAACTTCTGCGATTCCGGCTACGGCGCCGTGAAGCACGTCGTTGGCTGCTTTGAATGCGTCCAGCATGGAGATGTCATTGCCCAGCACCATCATGAGTTTGTCATTTGGAATTACAATTAATGAATCAACATGTTGTGATAGTTCATCCATGCCTGCCTTAGCTGCAACCAGACGTTTTCCTTCAAATGAAAAGGGTTTGCTGACAACCGCTACAGTTAAAATACCCATTTCTTTCGCAACTTGCGCTACAACCGGTGCGGCACCCGTGCCCGTGCCGCCGCCCATACCCGCAGTAATAAACAGCATATCTGCGCCTTGTATCAGCTCAGCAATACGATCACGATCTTCAAGTGCAGCTTCGCGTCCTATTTCAGGATTCGCGCCTGCACCCAGCCCTTTGGTAATTCCTGTGCCTAATTGTAATATCGTTGGTGCTTTATTAGTTTTCAATGCCTGTGCATCAGTATTCATACTGATAAACTCAACGCCTTGCATACCATTTTGGATCATATGATCCACAGCATTGCTGCCGCAGCCGCCAACACCAACGACTTTGATGATCGCTTCTTGAGTATCGTTATTCATGATTTCGAACATATTGTTTCTCCTTTAGTACATTGAAATAAAGCTTCCTGACTGTTGATACAACTCTTGAGATTGCTGATTAAAAGTTTCTTTGGAACCACCCCTTCATACGGGATAAAATCTGCTTGGCAGAGCCTCCCTGTAATCTTGAACTATGTTGATGCTGCATCTGCTGCATACCCGCCAGAATTAAACCAATTCCTGTCGAATATCGAGGTGTATGGATGACTTCCCTTAGATTACCGTGATAGTTGGGCAATCCTTGCCGCACAGGCATATGGAATATTTCCTCACCCAATTCCACCATCCCGCGTAGCGAAGCAGATCCTCCGGTTATTACGATGCCCGATGAAAGTAGCTCTTCAAATCCGCTCCGACGAAGTTCAGCTTGCACTAAAGAATAAAGCTCTTCAGCGCGTGGTTCTATCACTTCTGCCAAAGTTTGTTTGGAAAGCTGGCGCGAACCACGATTCCCCACGTCTGGAACTTCAACCATTTCTTTGGTGTCTGCAAGACTCCTCAATGCGCAGCCGTAGCGGCATTTGATATCTTCTGCACTCTTAGTTGGCGTACGTAATGCCATCGCGATATCATTAGTTATTTGATCACCTGCAATTGGGATAACTGCAGTATGCCTAATCGCTCCGTGCGTAAATACCGCAATATCCGTTGTTCCGCCGCCAATGTCGACCAAACATACCCCAAGGTCTTTTTCATCCTCAGATAATACGGCCATTGCTGATGCCAATGGCTGTAATATCAGATCGCGAACTTCTAAACCGCATCGATGCACACATTTTACGATATTCTGGGCAGCCGAAACCGCGCCTGTCACAATATGCACTTTTACTTCCAAGCGTATGCCGCTCATGCCCACCGGTTCGCGTACATCTTCTTGGCCATCGATAATGAATTCTTGATTCAGTACATGTAGAATTTGCTGATCAGCAGGTATATTGACGGCTTTTGCCGCTTCCATTACCCGTTCTACATCTTTTTCGGTGACTTCCTTGTCCTTGATAGGCACCATACCATTTGAATTAAAGCCCTTAATGTGGCTGCCGGCTATTCCGGTATATACTTCATGAATTTTGCAGTCCGCCATTAATTCTGCTTCTTCCAGCGCACGCTGAATTGCATTGACGGTTGTTTCGATATTGGCCACAACGCCTTTCTTTAAACCGCGTGAGGGATGGCTACCTAATCCGATAATCTCGATCCCTCCCTCAGGAGTGACTTCTGCGACAATAGCGACAATTTTAGATGTGCCAATATCAAGTCCGACGATCAGATTTCTATTGTCTCTCGTTTTATTCATCTAAATTCCATCTCACGTTTCTCTCTTAGTAGCGGATTTATGAGGCTCTCCTCGTTGCATCGTTTCGGGCATGCGGATAGCAAAACCATTGGGGTAGCGCAAATCAACATATGCCAGTGGTTCTTGTTGATTTAGCCGAGCAATGCTGTGGTTATATACTGAAACATAACGAGTCAACCTCTCTTCTATCTCGTTTCGCCCCAATTCCAATACCGTCCCCGTATTCAACTGAATGCGCCACGCGTAACGCTGTGTCAACATGACTTGTGCAATGTGTTGCCGCAGAGGCGCTAATATCTGATTAAAACGTCTATATTGCTGCGTTACCTCATGAGCACTGGCTTCATTGGGTCCAATAAAGACTGGCAAATCAACATCAGCGGTAACCCGAAATACTTCGCCATGCGTGTTCACCAGTGCATGACTGCCCCAATAGGCTAATGCTTGGTGCTCTTCTAGCATTACATTTAATCCGTGAGGCCATTCCCGATTTACTCGTGCATCCCGTACCCATGGTAATTTTACAAAAGCTTCGCGAACTGCGGTTAAATTAACTGAAATAAAATTTCCTTCAACTTCATTTTGCACGAGATTTTCTATCTGTGCGTGAGTAACATTTAGTAATTGCTTGTTATTTTTTTCTGCTCCCTGAGCAACCAGTACATTAATTTCTTTTATCGGGAACAGCGGTGGCCTGATTAGCTGCAAACTGATTCCATACAAAAAGACCATTGCTACCAAAGCAAACAATAACTTGGCTAACAAATCTAGCGCATGATGATTATTCCACATGGGTTAAATCCAATATTCTCATTACGAGGTCTTCAAACGAAATTCCCGCGGTCCTAGCTGCTATAGGAACCAGACTATGGCTGGTCATGCCCGGAGACGTATTCGCTTCGAGAAAATAAAACTGTCCGGTTTGCGTCAAGATTAAATCAACTCTACCCCAACCTTGGCAGCCCAGTACCTTATAAGCCCGCAAGGCTTGTGTCTGAATCTCGGTTTCTAATTCAGCCGGTAAACCGCTGGGACAGTAATATTGGGTATCGTTCGATACGTACTTTGCCTGATAATCATAAAGCTCGCCCGTTATTTCTATTCTCACTATTGGCAAGGGCGTTTCGCCCAGAATGGCGACTGTTAATTCCTTTCCTACGATGAATTCTTCGGCAAGCACCAAATCATCATACTGTGACGCTAATTGATAAGCCGGCAGTAGATCATTCTTGTGATTCACCTTACTCAAACCAATTGTCGAACCCTCTCGCACTGGCTTCACGATGAGCGGTAATCCCAGTGACTCGGAAACTTGGTCAAAATTACTGTCGGCTTGTAATAGTACATACCGTGGTGACTGGATGCCGACTGCCTGCCATAATAATTTAGTACGCCATTTGTCCATTGCCAGGGCACTGCTCATGACCCCACTGCCAGTATAAGGTAATCTCATCCACTCCAGTACACCTTGAATAGTTCCGTCTTCGCCAAAACGTCCATGCAGTGCGATAAATGCACGATTAAAGCCTTGCCGTAACAGATCTTCAAGTACTTGCTCCGCCGGATCAAATGAATATGCAGTTACGCCGTTTCGAATTAGCGCGTCTAAAACGGCTTGCCCACTTTGCAAAGAAATTTCACGCTCCGCGGATCGACCGCCAAGCAGAACAGCTACTTTGCCAAAGTTGTGCGTCATCACTATGTCAGTCTCCTGACATCGCCAATGATCCGGACTTCCTGGATCAACGTGATACCCGTTGCTTTCTTAATTCTGCTTTGTACCATTAAGATCAAGGCTTCAATATCCGCTGCGGTTGCATTGCCCAAGTTAACAATAAAATTAGCATGCTGAGGTGATACCATCGCACCGCCAATACAACACCCTTTCAATCCATTCGCTTCGATTAGATGCGCCGCATGGTCTCCCGGCGGATTGCGAAATACCGAACCCGCATTGGGTTGGTTGAGCGGCTGACTTGCAGCGCGTTGTGTCAGCAATTGCTTGATTCGTTGTTGCGATTCTGTTTGCTCTCCCTGAGGTAATCGAATATATCCACCTGCGAACCATTCCATTTCTTTCACACCAGACGATTGAGGTTGCAGCTTTACGCTGCGATAGCCGACTACGTACTCGTCGGGTGCGCGGAAAAGAATTTGCCCTTTACGATCGACAACTTGTACTCGCTCAATGAATTCCCAGGTCTCTGATCCATAGCACCCGGCATTCATGGCCAACGCTCCACCCAACGTGCCTGGTACCCCGGCCAGAAACTCCGCACCGGCTAAATGATTCTTGGCAGCAAACCGCGCCACTTTTGCGCAGGCCACACCGGCACCTGCGTAAATGAGTCCATCGGATTGATTGTGCTCAATCAACTGCAAATCATTTAATTGAGCATGCAGTGCTATGACGATACCTTGTATTCCACCATCTCTTACCAGCAAATTGCTGCCCAATCCAATCACATAAATAGGCTCGTGTGGAAATTGTCGTAGGCAATTCGCAAAATCTTCCAAGTCTGCAGGTACATAGTAACGTTGTGCATTGCCGCCTGTGCGCCACGAAGTATGTCGGCTCATGGGCTCATTGACACGCATTTCTCCACGACCTGTCACAGAAATATCCATTTCAACAGGTACCAGGCCTGTTGCCGGTGCGCTTATTCTTGTGTTTTCTGTCAAGCCGATCATTACTCATTGGCCCTCAATAATCATTACCATTGACTACTATTAATTTGCTTTTCATTTGTGCAATATGTGGAGCAACTTTTGCCACTGAACCTGCTCCCATCACCAAGACAATGTCGTTATTTTCCACAACATCGAGTATGGCGATTGACAGGTCATCAACTTCTTCAATATAAATGGGCTCCACTTTTCCCAGCACCCGGATTGAACGAGCCAATGATTTACTGTCCGCAGCAACAATAGGATCTTCACCTGCGGGATACACTTCTGTTAATAACAGCACGTCAGCCTGTGATAAAACTCTAGTAAAATCCTCAAACACATCTCGAGTCCGCGTGTAGCGATGCGGTTGAAACGCAATGACTAAACGTCTGCCTGGAAAAGCACCTCGCGCTGCTTTCATGGTTGCTTCCACTTCTGCTGGGTGATGGCCATAATCATCAATCAATGTAAAGCTCTTTTGCATTGATAATCTGATTTCTCCAAACTGTTGAAAGCGTCTTTCCACACCTTTGAATTCCGCTAGTGCTTTGACTATGGCAGCGTCGGGCACACAAATTTCATTAGCAACCGCAATCGCTGCCAAGGCGTTTTGTATATTGTGCAATCCGGGCAAATTCAACGTGACATCCAGTCTGCGGGCCGAGCCATTTACGCCGATTACCGCAGTAAATTTCATTTGATGATTGCTATGCTGAATATTGGTAGCACGAACTTGTGCATCTTCGGACAAACCGTAGGTGGTAATAGGCTTTGTAATCGATGGCATTACTTCACGTATATTGGCATCATCAATGCAAACCACGGCCATGCCATAAAAAGGCAAGTGTTGCAGGAATTCTACAAATGTTTGTTTTAATCTATTAAAATCATAGCCATAAGTTTCCATATGGTCTGCGTCGATATTTGTCACGACTGCAAGCACCGGTTGTAGATACAAAAATGAAGCATCGGATTCATCCGCTTCGACAACAATGAATTCGCCGCTACCCAATTTGGCATGGCAACCTGCCGCTTCGAGTTTTCCGCCGATAACAAATGTAGGATCCATATCAGCTGCGGCAAGAATACTTGCGATTAAACTGGTCGCGGTGGTTTTGCCATGGGCGCCTGCAATCGCGATACCGGTGCGTAACCTCAGTAATTCTGCCAGCATTAAGGCACGTGGAACCACTGGGATATTTTTGTTTTTGGCTGCGATCACTTCAGGATTGTCGGATTTGACTGCAGTTGAAGTAACGACAACGTTCGCACCTTTAACTTGCTCACTCGCATGGCCCACATAAATCTTTATGCCGAGATTGGCCAAGCGCTGAGTAACTAAATTATCCACCAAATCGGAACCGCTGACTTGATATTTCATATTGACGAATACTTCGGCAATCCCACTCATGCCCGCACCGCCAATACCGACAAAATGAATATGTTTGACTTTATGCCTCATCCAATGCTCCGCTTAGTTCAATACATGCTTCAGCTACTACCCTAGTTGCTTCCGGTTTTGCTCGGCTGCGCGCTGTTATCGCCATCTCGAGCAATTTCTCGCGTGATAAATCCGCCAGCAAATCTGCTAATTTCTTTGCGCTCAAGTCGCGCTGATGAATTAACACGGCAGCCCCGTGGTCAGAAAGGAATCGAGCGTTATGGGTTTGATGATCATCTACTGCGTGAGGATAGGGCACTAAAATGCTGGCCACGCCTGCTATACTTAATTCTGCAACGGTCAATGCACCAGCACGACACAATACTAAATCACACGTCGCGTACCGATTAGCGATGTCATCAATAAACGCAATTACTTCAGCATCCATCTGTAGATCGCCATACATTTGCTTAACCGAATTCAACTGTGTTATGCCAGCCTGATGCACTACCTGCGGGCGAAGATTTTCAGGGATTAATTTCAGTGCCTCCGGCACAATAGTGTTTAATATTTGTGCGCCCAAGCTACCGCCCACAATCAATAAATTCAATTTTCCTTCCCGACCTGAAAATCGTTTTTCAGGAGCTTCTATCAGCATAATTTCAGACCGCACTGGATTGCCTGAATAGATAGATTTTTCTTTGTTATTTAGAATTGCATCCGGAAAGCCCAGAAAAATCCTATCTGCCAGTTTTGCCAGGATTTTATTGGTCAAACCGGGTATCGAATTTTGCTCATGAATGATTAACGGTTTATTCAGTAGCGATGCCATCATGCCACCCGGAAAAGCGGGATACCCTCCCATTCCTAGAATCACATTAGGCTTCACATTTCTAATAATTTTGACACTTTGCAGAAATGCCTTTACTAAACGCAGTGGCAGCATTAGCCAAGTAAATAAGCGTTTACCGCGCAGCCCTGAAAAGCTGATCACCTCAGTTTCATAGCCGTGCTGTGGTACCAGCTTTAATTCCATGCCCGATTCGGTTCCAAGCCATACTACGCGCCATCCCAGTTGCTTAAGATAATCAGCGACGGCCAATCCCGGGAAAACATGCCCTCCCGTGCCGCCCGCCATGATTAGGATGGTCTGCTTACTCATGCGGTAAGTCCTCGCAGGCGCCGACGATTCTCCCAATCAATCCGCAATAAGACTGCCAAAGCAAGGCAACTCGCGGTGATACTACTGCCGCCATAACTTAGCAGGGGTAGCGTTAACCCTTTTGTGGGTAAAACACCCATATTCACGCCCATATTGATCAGTACCTGAACGCCAATCCAGACGCCGATCCCCTGTGCCACCAAGGCTGAAAAGGGATGCTCTAGTTTTGCTGCCAGCCGACCAATAACAAATGCGCGTGTGATAAGCCACATAAATAAAATGATCACTACGGCTACGCCAGCAAACCCAAGTTCCTCTGCCAGCACGGAAAGTAAGAAATCTGTATGCGCTTCGGGTAAATAGAACAGCTTTTCTACACTGCCGCCTAAGCCGACACCGAGCCACTCACCGCGTCCGAATGCGATCAATGCGTGGCTTAACTGATACCCTTTGTCATATGGGTCAGCCCAAGGGTCCATAAATGCAACAATTCGACCTAATCGATATTCTGATCTAATAATTAATTGGTATAACCCAATTGCCAGGATACCAATGAGTCCGATAAAAATTTTTAAACTAGCCCCTCCCAGAAAAAGGATTGACATGACTAAAGCTGACACTACAAAAAATGCTCCAAAATCTGGCTCCATTAACAATAAAAACCCTACTATGGATAATACAATGGTTATGGGGAAAAATCCTTTTAGCAGAGAATTCAAATCAGCTGCTTTCCGATTCACATAATCAGCGGCATACAATACCATGAAGAATTTTATGTATTCAGAGGGTTGAATATTTACCACGTAGAGGGATATCCAGCGCTGGCTACCATTGACTTCATGGCCAATACCTGGCACCAGAACCAGTATCAGCAATAAAACGCCAATCATGAACAGGTATGCAATATATTTCTGCCATACCTGCATAGGTACTTGAAAAGCAATTAATCCCATGATCAATCCCAGACCCAGATAAGCACTGTGTCGCCACAAATAGTACCCGGCGCGATCAGGTCCAAACTGAGCCTCTGCAATTGCGATCGAAGCAGAATAAACCATGACTAAGCCAATACTCAGCAGTAGCAGGGCAGACCAGACTAAAGTCAGATCAAAATCGGCCACGACCCTCGGTTTTTGATTGATTGCCTGATAAATCATCATCACTTAATGTTTCTTTTGTCCAAAATTAAAAAACTTATTTTCAATATCCTTAACAGCAGCCACGAATACCTCGGCACGATGAATATAATTTCTAAACATGTCGAAACTGGCACATGCCGGTGAAAGCAACACCACGTCACCCATTTGTGCTAACAGAAAGCTTTTCTGCATGGCTTCTTCCATGGTGGTTGCAAAATGCAAAGGAATACCACAATCTTTCAATTCGTTGGCAATGATTCCTGCATCGCGTCCAATCAACACCACCGCACGGGCATTCTCAGCAACTGCCCGCCGTAAATGTGAAAAATCCTGTCCCTTGCCATCACCCCCTGCAATCAAAATGACATTCTGTTTCATCCCATTTAATGCCGCGATGGTAGCGCCCACATTCGTGCTCTTGGAATCGTCGAAGAAGGTAACGCCGTTAAAAGCCGCGACCTTTTCCATCCGGTGCGGTAAGCCGCGAAATTCCCGTAATGCTGATAACAGGGGATCAATGGCGATATCTAATGCACGGCACATAGCTAGCGCTGCCAGTGCATTAACAGCATTGTGCAGTCCATTAACTACAAGCTCAGAGGTCTTTAATAAGCGGCTATTGCCTTCCATTAACCATCGATCGTCATCCTCATGCAAGATGCCGAAATCGGCGAGAGTGGGTGGCGCATCCCAGCCAAATGTAATTTGCTTGCCATCAGCCAATGCCATCTCACTGATTCTGGAATCATTTCGATTCAAGATTTGTTTGCATACACTGCCTTGCTCATGCTGAAAAATTCTTGTTTTTGCAGCGACATAATCTTGCATGCAAGTATAGCGATCCAAATGATCCTCACTCAGATTCAGCACTGTTGCTACATCGGCGTTCAAATTGTGAGTTGTTTCCAATTGAAAGCTGGAAGTTTCCAATACCCATGCCTGCGGCCAATTTCCAGCATCCATCTGCTCCATTAACGCATTCAGAACTGCGGGGCCGATGTTGCCGGCTACTGCCACATTCCAACCGCATTTTCTCAACATAGCTCCGACCATTGACGTTACTGTTGTCTTTCCATTCGATCCAGTGATCGCAAAAACCTTAGGTTTTGGTAAATGATGTTGCTCAAGTGCCCAAGAAAAAAGTACCAGATCTCCAATGACGGGTATACCCTGTCGAATAGCCTGCTGCACGCAGGGATCTGCTACTGGAACCCCTGGGCTTATTGCGATCATTTCTATGCCATCTAAAATTTTGGCTTCAAATTTCCCCATGCAAGCGTGTACTTCAGAAAATTTTTCCATCATCTCTTTCCAAGCTGGCGGCTCCTGTCGACTGTCGGCAGCGCGAACTTTTGCGCCTTGGCGAACAAGCCATTTCACCATTGATAAGCCTGTCTCACCCATTCCCAATACCAGTACTGCTTTATCTTGCAAGTTCATCTTAATTTTAATGTTGATAATCCAATTAAAACCAGGATAAAGGTAATAATCCAGAATCTGACTACCACCTGATTTTCTTTCCAACCTTTTAACTCATAGTGATGATGCAGCGGCGCCATGCGAAAAACTCGCTTGCCCAGTAACTTGAAAGAGGCTACCTGCAACATCACGGATAAAGCCTCCATCACAAAAACGCCGCCCATTATGATCAGCACAATTTCCTGGCGCACAATCACAGTAACGACTCCCAACGCTGCACCCAATGCCAGTGCACCTACATCACCCATAAATACTTCAGCGGGATATGCGTTAAACCACAGGAAGGCCAAGCCTGCGCCCGACATAGCACCACAAAAAACAGCCAATTCTCCTGCATTGGGGATATAGGGAATTCCAAGATATTTTGCAAAAACGATATGCCCGGCCGCATAAGCAAAAATTGCAAGCGCACTACTGATCATCACTGTAGGCATGATAGCCAAGCCATCCAAGCCATCGGTTAGATTCACCGCATTGCTGGTGCCGACGACAACAAAGTAGGTCAAAACTACAAAACCCGCAAACCCCAATGGAATCGCAACTTCCTTAAAAAATGGCACAATCATGTCAGTTTGTGCTGGAACTTCCGCAGTTGATGCCAAATAGATTGCAACAACAAAAGCAATGACCGATTGCCAAAAGAATTTGGCTTTTGCTGAAAGCCCTTTAGGGTTACGATGAACCACTTTGCGATAATCATCGATCCAGCCAATTACTCCAAATCCTAGCGTCGTCAGCAGCACCACCCAGATATATCTATTGCCCAAATCGGCCCACAGCAGAGTAGTCAGCACGATTGACATCAGGATTAAGGCACCGCCCATTGTTGGCGTACCCATTTTTACTAAATGAGTTTGTGGGCCATCATCTCGAACCGACTGCCCGATCTTATAGGCAGTCAATTTTCGTATCATCAGGGGGCCAATAATGAAAGAAATTACCAGCGCGGTAAGCGTCGCCATGACGGTACGCAACGTGATATAGCTGAATACATTAAAAGCGCGTATATCCTGTGCCAACCATTGAGAGAGCGCTAGCAACATGAGAATTCCTCGGGTTGTTCCAGCTGCTTCACTACACGCTCCATTTGCATGAAGCGCGATCCTTTCACCAGCAAAGTGACATCATCGGCGAGCAAACTTTTCGTGACATTCAGTAACTCATCAATGGAATTAAAGTGCCGTGCGCCTTGGCCAAATTCTTCTGCAGCGTAAGCACTTAATTCGCCCAAAGTGAATAATTGATCTAGTCCCGCTTTACGCGCATCTCTACCGATTGTACGATGTAAATCAATCGCTAATTTACCTAATTCGCCCATGTCCCCCAATACCAGTATTTTCTTCCCTTCAGCCGCAGCCAACACAGCTAAAGCAGCTCGAACCGATTCTGGGTTTGCGTTGTAAGTATCATCGATAAGCAGCGCATGATGTAAGCCGCATTTTTTTTGTAACCGTCCTTGTACGCATTGGAAGCACTCGAGGCCGGCTGCAATCCATTCTTTTCTGATGCCAAGAGTCCAAGCGACAGCCGCCGCAGCCAATGCGTTATAAATATTGTGCACCCCTGGTGCCTGTAGCTTCACTTCGACGCTACCATCAGGGAATTTCAATTGAATCTTATTGGCCAACCGATCCAGCTGGAACACAGCATTTATCCGTGCATTTTCTGTTAAACCAAAATCTATAATTTCTCTTGCACCGACACATTCACGCCATAATGACGCATACGGGTCATCCGCATTAAAAATCGCCGTTCCGGATTGATCTAAACCGATGAAAATTTCTGCTTTAGCACGCGCTACAGCTTCGACTGAGCCCAATCCTTCAATATGCGCAGTCCCTGCATTAGTGATGACTGCAATATTTGGCCTGGCTAATTGAGTTAGATAAGCAATTTCTCCGACATGATTCATGCCCATTTCAATTACCGCATACTGATGCTGCTGCCGTAAGCGCAATAGCATCTGCGGTACGCCGATATCATTATTCAGATTACCTTCGGTAGCCAATACACATTCTGACGGCTCTTTGATTGCTGTATCACTGCTTGCTGCTACACGTAATATGGCCGCAATCATTTCCTTAGTTGTTGTTTTACCATTACTACCAGTAATACCAATCACAGGTATCGAAAAACGGTTGCGCCAGTACGCCGCCAGCTCTCCTAAGCCCAATCGCGTATCCTTGACCCGAATCAGGGGGAAATCAACGGATAAATGTTCGTGTTTAGAATTTTGTTGAAGCATTGCTGCCACCGCGCCTTTTTCCTTGGCATTGGATATAAATTTACCGCCATCAAATCTGTCGCCAATTAAAGCCACGAAAAGCTCGCCTTGCTTAAGCGTTCGGCTATCAGTGCTGACTCCGTTAAAATGCACATCCGGTCCGCTCCAGTCAGCATGTAGTATTTGTGCGGTTTCCTGCACCATCATCATTGCTGCGCCCTAACTTTCAAAGGCAATTCCTTCAAAACCTGTTGTACAATTTCAGCGTCGCTGAAAGAAATTTTTTGTCCTTTTACTTCTTGAAATTTTTCATGGCCCTTACCTGCAATCAACACAATATCGCCACACTGCGCATTAGCGATTGCTTGGTAAATTGCCAGCGCTCGATCAACTTCTATTTGGTAATTTTCTTCAACTGTGCCCGCGGCAATATCTTTAATAATACGTAGAGACTCTTCTGAACGTGGATTGTCACTGGTGAAAATAACTTCATCGGCCAAACGTGTCGCAACTTCTCCGATCATCGCCCGCTTTCCTTTGTCCCGATCGCCGCCGCAACCAACAACACAAAATAGCCGCGCATCCCGGCCCTCGACACGGAGAAGCTCACGCAAAGTACACAGTACTTTCTCTAATGCATCCGGCGTATGTGCGTAATCAACGATAATAGTCGGTCGATTGCGTTCGTGGTATTTTTCCATCCTTCCTGGAATGGATTGCACACTTTGCAGCGAACGAACCGCATCCGGCAAACGAATGCCGCTGGCTAACAGGGCTGCAGTGACTGCCAGCAAGTTGGATGCATTGAACTTACCCAGTAAAGCGACTCTTAAATGTTCGTGGTTGTCCTCAAATTCAATATCAAACTCCATACCATGAATATCTAATTTTAGATTTGAGCCGTGAACCATTTTAAAGTGCTTTGAATCGTGTTCTTCAGGGTGACGAAATCCGTAACCAATTATTCGGGTGGATTTATTGATAAGTTGTCGCGACAATTCGACGCCCAGAACGTCATCCATGTTAACCACGGCGTATTTTAATCCCGGCCAAAAAAACAGGCTTGATTTGGCTGCCGCATACGCATCCATATCTTGGTGATAATCCAAGTGATCTCGGGACAAGTTGGTAAGCACGGCCACAGAGAATGTTGTGCCGATGACTCTTCCTTGTACCAGTCCATGTGAAGACACTTCCATGGCAACGCTCTTAGCGCCTTCATCGACGAATTTCTTCAGTGAACGCTGCAATACCGTGGCATCAGGCGTTGTGTTTTCTGAAGCTTGCAGATCTCTGATAAAACCGCTTCCCAGTGTTCCCTGCACAGCCGTTTTATACCCCAAATTTACCATGGCTTGAGCATACCAATGACTACAGGATGTCTTGCCATTCGTGCCGGTAATTCCTACCACCCACAATTTTTGAGAAGGGTGATCATAGACATAACTGGCAATCAATCCCGTTTTCATTTTGAGATCATCTACCGCTAATGCGGGGATATGCCATTCAGGTTTCCATACAAAATTCCGTGGATCCCACAGAATTGCATTGGCGCCTGCAGCGATCGCTTGTGGAATAAATTTGCGCCCGTCAGTTGTATCCCCTGGGTACGCCAGAAAGGTATCTCCCGATTTTATCAGGCGACTATCTGCTACCAGATTTTCAATTGCAACACCCAAATCCTCCAGCAAATGGAAATCAAGACCTTTTGATTTTTTCCTTTTGGTAGTCATCAGGCTCACCCTTCATCCCCCATTTCTGGTGTTGCGGTAAAGGTCATGACATTATTAGCCGGAGCATCGGGTGGTATATTCAAAATGTGTAAAGCGCCGGACATGACTTTGTTGAAAATGGGAGCGGCGACTGCACCGCCGAAATATTTTCCTGCTGATGGTTCATCGATCATCACGGCAATGATAAAACGCGGATTCGATGTCGGCGCATATCCCACGAATGTTGAGATATAGCTTTTGCTGGCATACTGTCCGTCGATCAGTTTATGCGCTGTCCCTGTTTTGCCGGCAACACGGTAACCATTAATTTGCGCCAATGGCGCCGTTCCTCCGGGTTGGGTCGCCATCTCCAGCATGCGACTCATTGCCCGCGCAGTATTGTGTGAAATTACGCGCTGCCCCATGACGGGTACATTTTGTTTCAGCAAAGAAACGGGTTTTAATTCGCCACCGCTGGTAAAGATCGTATAAGCTCGCGCCAATTGGATTAAGCTGGTGGATATGCCATGCCCATAGGACATGGTTGCCTGCTCGATAGGACGCCATCTATTATAAGGCCGCAGTATTCCGCTGGCTTCACCAGGGAAACCTGAGTTGGTCAGAGCACCGAATCCTGCGCGATTAAACATTTCCCACATCGTTTGTGGTTCCATTGATAGCGCAATTTTTGCCGTACCTACGTTACTCGATTGTTGAATGATCTCGGCAACGGTTAATTCTCCTTTGTTGCTAACGTCTCGTATGGTTTTTCTTCCCACTTGCCACGATCCAGGCGCAGTCTGCAGGATCGTATTTGAATTCACTTTTCCGACTTCCAGTGCAATTGCCACTGTAAATGGTTTCAACGTCGAGCCGGGCTCGAAAGTGTCAATCAATGCCCGATTGCGAAGTCTTTCATTATTGATGGTAGATCTTCTGTTTGGGTTATAGGCAGGCCAATTGGTAAGTGCCAATATTTCTCCTGTTTGCGCATCCAGAACTACGATACTGCCTGCTTTTGCTCTATTAGCCAGTACCGCTTGCTTCAATTCCGCATGTGCACGATACTGAATTCTTCTATCAATCGATAAAACCAAATCCTGTCCCGGCCTAGGAGAAAGAATACTTTCGACATCTTCATCAATAATCTGGCCTTTGTTGTTCTTGATCACCCGGCGGCGACCCAGTTCCCCGGCAAGCGTTTCATCCCAACCACGCTCAACACCTTCCTGGCCTTCGTCATTGATATTGGTAAAACCCAGCACATGCGCGGCAAATTCGCCTTCTGGGTAATATCGCTTGGATTCACTGGTTAAATAGATACCCTTGATCTTGAGTTGCATGATCTTTTCAGCGATATCCGGCACGATTTGTCGCTTTAGATAAACAAAGCGCCTATTTTCCTTGGTAAGAAGCGCATTGATATCGGTACTATTCATCTCCAGCAAAGTAGCCAATTGCTGCAGCTTTTCGGGTTTAATATCCACCACTTTCGGGTCAGCAAATATGGAAGCTACAGGTGAACTGATCGCCATGATATGACCATTCCGATCGGTGATCATCCCCCGATCTGCATTCATTTCCAATACTCGGCTATAGCGCGATTCCCCTTTCTTTTGCAAGAAATCGTTGTGCATTCCCTGGAGATAGGCGGCACGTACCGCTAAACTGATTAAACCCAGCACCAACATGCCAAATAGCAGCATGGAACGCCATGCCGATAGTTTGAGTTGCGGTAACACTGGCTTAATCATGGTTTCACGCTCTCCGCATTCATTTCATTCTCTGCTGTATTGATCGATACAATTTGTATGCTAGAAGCGGCTGGCACCATCATGTTCAAGTGTTCCATTGCAATCCGTTCTATGCGTCCATGCATAATCAAAGTGCTCTGCTCCAATTGCAGTCTTCCCCATTCCACTTCCAACTTCTGTTCTATGCCTTTTTCTTTCTCCAATGCCATGAAAAGTTTCCGTACCGTATGCTGCGAGGTCACCACGCCCAATGCGCATACAATTAGTACCAGAATAATGAAGATATTCAATTTGAACACTCTATTTACCCGTTGTTTAACTGGATTCTTTCGGCCACGCGCATCACTGCGCTTCTTGACCGAACATTCTCGGACACTTCCAGCTCATCTGAACGAATTGCCCGGCCCACCAACCGCAATGTTTGCTTGCTGAATCGTTGCAATTCTTTTTCCCGTATTGGCACCCCGCGGGGCAGGTCGTCAGTGCTGGCTGCTGCTCGGATAAATTGCTTCACCATCCGATCCTCCAGAGAATGAAAACTAATTACTACCAATCGTCCACCCGGCCTCAATAAATCCACGCATTGCGGCAAGACCAGTGCCAATTCCTCAAGCTCCTGATTGAGATAAATCCGTATCGCCTGGAAAGTGCGCGTCGCCGGATGACGTTTTTTTTCTCGCTGTCGTGTACGAACGACTGCTGCGACAATCTCAGCAAGTTGTAGCGTAGTAACAATAGGTTGCTGCGCTCTTGCCGCAATAACCGCTCGTGCAATCTGTCTAGCAAACCGTTCTTCGCCATACTCTTTAATTACCCATTCCAATTGATCTTCTGCTACGGTTGCCAACCACTCTGCTGCTGTCTGTCCACCGCTAGTATCCATGCGCATATCGAGCGGCCCCGCTGACCGGAAGCTGAATCCGCGCGCAATTTCTTCCAACTGCGGTGACGACACACCTAAATCCAGCAGTACGCCGTCAATTTGCGAAATTCCCATAATCTGCAGAATCTCCCGCATTCTGGAGAAACCGCTATGGCGCATACAAAATCGTTTGTCCGCAATTGCTTCGCCCGACAATACCGCTGCGGGATCTCTATCCAGTGCAATGAGCCGACCACGCTCACCCAAACGCGACAGGATCAGTCGACTGTGTCCGCCGCGTCCAAACGTTGCATCCACATAAACCCCATCCGGTTTTAGCGCCAACGCATCAACGGCTGCGTGCAATAACACCGGAATATGCATCTATTTCTTTTTACCCCATCAATTACAGCGAAAATCCTTCCAATTCAGACGGCATATCGCCATCCTTAAATGCCAGTGCAGCTTCAATTTGTAAATTCCACTGCGTTTCATCCCACAGCTCAAACTTCGTGCCCTGCCCAACCAAAACCACATCTTTGGACAGGCCGGCAAATTGACGCAGCGGTGACGATATTAGAATACGGCTGGCATTATCCATGTTGGTATCGTAAGCATTACCCACCAACAATCTTTGCAAGCTACGGGTTGTTGGGTTAAAACTGGCAAGATTATTGAGTTTTTGTTCTATCGGTTCCCAGGCTGGCTGAGGATAAATCAACAAACACTTTGAAGGATCAACAGTTACTATCAAGTGTCCTGAGCAGGAAGATTCTAGTTCGTCACGGTATCTTGCGGGTATCGCAAGCCTACCTTTTGTATCCAGACTGAGCTGCGTGACGCCACGAAACATGCTGTCTCCTCATATAACGGGGAAAATTAATCGAGGCACACCAAATTTCCCCACATTCTCCCACCACTTCCCACTTTAATCAATAAATTCTCGATAGTCAAGTAAGAAATTGGGTTTTTATAGTTATATGACAAAGACTTAAATGTGTAGTCAATTACAGTAGAGTAGGTAGTAAATTATTCAAAGAAATAAGATAGATAGAAGAAAAACCAGAAGTGCATTATCAATTTTACTGCGATAATGATTCCAATGAAGCTGTATTTGCATGTAAAAATTACGCATTCGCTTTAATTAATTTTCCCGCCTCATTACAAATATGACACCCGAGTACTGGACACAAGCAACACAGGAACTAGCCGCCTGCGATCAAGTTATGCTGCAATTGATTCAGCAGTTTGAGGGCGCCACGCTGACTTCGCGCGGTTGTGCTTTTACCACGCTGGCGCGCTCCATCGTCGGACAGCAGATTTCCGTCAAAGCCGCCGAAAGCGTGTGGCAAAAAGTCATCCGCGCAATTCCTGACATCGAGCCGTGCACGGTCGCTGCAAAAGAACCGGATTTATTACGAGCCTGCGGACTTTCCGCAAGAAAAATAACTTACCTGCAGGACTTGTCACGGTATTTTATGGAAGGAAATTTGAACGAAACCAGTTGGAACAGCATGGACGATGAAACCATCATCACGCAATTGAGTCAAGTAAAAGGCATTGGACGCTGGACTGCGGAAATGTTCCTGATTTTTCACTTGCAACGCCCGGATGTGCTGCCGCTCGATGACATTGGCCTGCAGCGCGCGATTAGCTTGCACTACTTCGACAAACAAAGCATTGACAAGAAAACCATGATCGAACTCGCCCAGCCCTGGCAACCTTGGCGCTCGGTTGCGACCTGGTATTTGTGGCGCAGTTTGGATCCGTTGCCGGTCGAATATTAAGGGGCATTTGAACAATCGTCCAACTGCCATTCCGTGCGCGGCGAGAAATCTATATCATTTTCTGGCAATTGCAATCCAGTTTAATGAATCGGGCAAGAAGGTTGCAAAACCACAAGACCTAAGGTCTTCTTCAGTCCAATGTGATCGATGATTTTCCAAAGGGTTGGCGGCCACTTCTTGCTCGCAAAATTCTTTAGGCGTACTGATAAGTACAGAACCTTTGCACACTCGCAAGCATTGTTCCAGAAAATACTTTCCTGGATTTTTATCCAAGTGCTCCAGTATATCAATGGCAATCACAAGATCGTAAGCATCATCCGCCAAAGATGGAAGCAGGATTAAGGCATTGCCGATCATCAAATTGTTATAGGCATATTCGTGCACAGGGGTCGCATAGCCGGGATACCCTTCGATGCCATCAATTTTAATTTTCCATTGATCCCGATTCCGTTGCCTTGCAGTCGCACCATTAATCTCAAACAGATTGATATTCTCTAAATTTGTACGCAACAAAAAGCCATACTGACCCATACCAACGCCGACATCAAGAATGGACTGAGGATTTCGTTGCTCTGCAAAGCCAATAATGGCGCTGAGTTGACTGCTATTGCTAAATGGCATATCGGTCTCTTATTTAAAAAGCCGCTAGATTAACAGATTCTTTCTGCCAGGATCATTTGTTTGAAAATCGCGCTACTGATCTCAGACGATTGGTTTAACGGCACGGTATAACGCAATTGTGCCCGCAACGGTGCGATGATGCGTAATCGCTTCAACCGGATGGAATCCGGCATTTGTCATAAAAACCGGCAACAGCCCCAGAACATTATCGTGTATCTCTTCAAACCAGCGCATTAACCAGGAAATCAACCACATGCCGAAATCATGCGGTTTGCCGAAATCCACCACATGCAACGTGCCGCCGGGTTTCAGTACGCGTAATGCCTCCCGCAGCATGTGTTGCTTGTCTTGCCGTGTCAAATGGTGCAGCAACAGGCTGGCGCACACATGGTCAAGGCTTTGGTCCGGATAAGGCAAACTGGTGGCTGTACCCTGTTGCCACAGAATGTTTTGTCCAGCCTGCCTGGCTTTTCGTTGCGCAATCTGTAGGATTTTAGCGTCGATATCCAATCCATGAATGACAACATTCGGATGGGCCTGCTTGATCAGTAATGTCAGCGTACCCGTGCCGCAGCCCACATCCAGCACGGTTTGTTCAGGCTGAATATGGGCCTGCGCAATCAAGTTTGCATGAATCCCCGATTCTGGGAAAAACCACCGCATCATGGGATCGTACCAGCGCGTCAGCCAGTGATAATGCAAGGCCGGGATGTAACCGGAGTGTTTTTTCATGATGATAAACTTTTCATTTTTACCTTTTTATCCTAAAAATTGCGTAAGGGGAATCAACTACCATCCCCAGCATACACTGTCCACGCGACCAATATTTGATCGAAAATCCATAGTGATAGCCAATTTGAAACTGATATGCTTTAATCCTCAAATAGCTGGGTCTTGCAGCTTATCAATAAAATAAAATAACAATCCCACAAGCATGAGCGACAAAAAAAGCTTTTCCGAACGCGATATCTGCACCAAATATATCACCCCTGCGCTGGTGCAAGCCGGATGGGATCTGCACCGCCAGATCCGGGAAGAAGTGAGCTTCACCAAAGGCCGCATTATCGTGCGCGGAAAATTACATGCACGTGGCGAGCAAAAACGCGCCGACTATATTCTGTATTACAAATCCAATATTCCACTGGCCGTGATTGAGGCCAAGGAAAACAGTTGCAGCATGGGGGCCGGTATGCAACAAGCTTTAAATTATGCCGACACGCTTGGCGTACCTTTTGTATTCAGCTCCAATGGTGATGGCTTTCTGCTGCATGACCTCACCGGACTGGCAGATCGGATCGAACAGGAACTGGCGCTGGATGAATTTCCATCCCCTGCACAACTGTGGCAACGCTACTGCCAGTGGAAAGGATTGGAAACAGCCGAAGCACGCCACACGGTCGAAATATCGTACTTTGATGACGGTACCGGTCGTGCGCCACGTTACTACCAGGCCAATGCCATCAACAACACTGTGGAAGCGGTAGCGAAAGGCCAACAGCGCATTTTATTGGTCATGGCCACCGGCACGGGTAAAACGTACACAGCATTTCAGATCATCTGGCGGCTATGGAAATCCGGCGCAAAAAAACGTATCCTGTTTCTGGCCGATCGCAATATCCTGGTCGACCAGACCAAGAATAACGATTTCAAACCGTTTGGCGCGGCCATGACCAAAATCAGCAAACGCCAGATCGACAAAAGCTACGAGATTTACCTATCGCTGTATCAGGCTGTAACCGGCAGCGAAGAAGAACAAAACATCTACAAGCAATTTTCACCGGATTTTTTTGACCTGATTGTGATTGATGAATGCCATCGTGGCAGCGCAGCGGAAGATTCTGCCTGGCGAGAAATCCTGGCGTATTTTTCCGCAGCCACGCACATCGGTTTAACCGCCACGCCGAAAGAAACCCGAGATGTTTCCAGTATTCATTACTTTGGTGAACCCGTTTACAGCTATACGTTAAAACAGGGCATAGAAGACGGTTTTCTGGCGCCTTACAAAGTCGTGCGTATCGACATCGACAAGGATTTGCAAGGCTGGCGGCCCAGCAAAGGACAGACCGACAAGCATGGTGAGTTGATTGAAGACCGTATCTACAACTTGAACGACATGGACCGTACGCTGGTACTGGAACAACGCACTGAACTGGTGGCGCGGAAAATTACCGAATTCTTGACGGCAACAGACCCCTATGCCAAAACCATCGTGTTTTGTGACGACATCGACCACGCCGAGCGCATGCGCCAGGCGTTAGTAAATCTCAATCCTGAAGAAGTGAAAAAAAACCGCAAATACGTGATGCGCATTACCGGCGATGACATCGAAGGCAAGGCTGAACTGGATAATTTTATCAATCCGGAAGAACGCTACCCGGTAATCGCCACCACATCCAAGCTGATGACAACCGGCGTCGACGCCCAAACCTGCAAATTGGTGGTGCTGGATCAGCACATCAGATCGATGACCGAATTCAAACAAATTATCGGACGCGGCACCCGCATTAACGAGGAATATGGTAAGTTCTGGTTCACCATCATGGACTTCAAGAAAGCCACAGAATTATTCGCCGATAAGGATTTCGACGGCGAACCGGTGGTAATTTATGAACCCAAAAGCAATGAGTGTCCCGTGCCACCCGATCAGGAATACGGTGTGCCATTTGACGAATCAGGCAACCCACTTCCCCCCTTAGAAAAAGGGGGGATCGAGGGGGGATTAGAACCATTCGACACCCACCGAGTGAAATACGTCATGGGCGATGTCACCGTGCATATTATTGCCGAACGGGTGCAATACTACGGACCGGAAGGCAAGCTGATTACCGAATCCCTCAAGGACTACACGCGCCACACGGTACGCAAGGATTATGCCTCGCTCGATGAATTTCTGCAGCGCTGGAGCCAGTCCGAACGCAAGGCCACTCTTTTGCAGGAGCTGGAACAACATGGCGTATTGCTGGCGCCCCTGGCTGACGAAGTGGGCAAGGATTTTGATGCATTCGACCTGATCTGCCATGTCGCCTTTGACCAGCCACCGCTGACCCGTCGCGAACGTGCCGAAAATGTGAAGAAACGCAACTACTTTGCCAAATACAGCGAACAAGCACGCCAGGTATTGGAAAGTTTGCTGGATAAATATGCCGATACCGGCATAGAAAACATCGAAGACATCAAAATCCTCACGCTCGACCCCTTCAAAGACATGGGCACGGCCAATGAATTGGTGTCCATCTTTGGCGGCAAGGCCGCCTACTTGAAAGCGCTGCATGAGCTGGAACAAAATCTTTACGCCTGATTGAACATGAACCTAAAACTAAAACAATTTAACGAATGAGCATTTCCTCCACGATCAAATCAATCCAGGACATCATGCGCAAGGATGTGGGCGTCGACGGTGATGCCCAGCGCCTGAGCCAGCTGGTATGGATGTTGTTTCTGAAAATTTTTGACGACCGCGAAAATGAGTGGGAGCTACTGCAGGACGACTACCAATCGCCGTTGCCGGAACCCTACCGCTGGCGCAACTGGGCCGCCGATGCCGAAGGCATGACCGGCGATGCGCTCAAGCAATTTCTCGATAACGATCTGTTTCCCGCTTTGCAGCAACTCGAAGCCAAAGGCGGCGATCAGCGCGCCTATGTGATCCGCTCGGTATTCGAAGACGCCTACAACTACATGAAATCCGGCCAACTGATCCGGCAGGTGATCAACAAGATTCAGGAAGGCGTGGATTTCAACAAGGCCCAGGAACGCCACCTGTTCGGCGATATGTACGAACAATTGCTACGCGATTTACAGGCAGCCGGAAACGCAGGCGAGTTTTACACCCCGCGTGCAGTCACCGAATTCATGGTACGCAGGGTCAACCCGCGTCTGGGCGAGAAAATCATGGACCCGGCCTGCGGCACCGGCGGTTTTCTTTCCTGCACCATCGAACACATGCGCAAGCAGGATGTAAAAACGGTGGAAAACGAAGCGCAACTGCAGGCCAGCATTTTCGGCATCGAGAAAAAACCGTTACCGCATCTGCTGTGCACCACCAACATGATCCTGCATGGCATCGAAGTGCCGAGCAATATCCGTCACGATAATTCGCTGGCGCGACCGCTCATTAGCTGGTCACCCAAAGAACGCGTCGATGTGGTCATCACCAATCCGCCGTTTGGCGGTATGGAAGAAGACGGTATCGAAACCAATTTCCCGACGGCGTTCCGCACGCGCGAAACTGCCGATCTGTTTTTGGTGCTGATCATGCAACTGCTCAAGCCCGGCGGCCGCGCCGCACTGGTTTTGCCCGATGGCTTCCTGTTCGGTGAAGGCATCAAAACGCGCATCAAGGAAAAACTGCTGCAAGAATGCAACCTGCACACCATCGTGCGCCTGCCCAACGGCGTGTTCAGCCCGTACACCGGCATTAAGACCAATCTGCTGTTTTTCAGCAAAGGCACACCCACTGAGGAAATTTGGTTTTACCAACACCCGTACCCGCCCGGGGTGAAAAGCTACAACAAGACTAAGCCAATGAAGATTGAAGAATTTGATGCCGAGGCTGCTTGGTGGGGCAGGGAGGAAGACGGTTTCAAACAACGCGTGGAAAATGAATACGCCTGGAGAATCGATCTGGCAGACATTCAGGCACGCAACTACAACCTCGACTGCAAAAACCCGCATATTGGGGAACTTGAAATTCACGACCCGGACGTGCTGCTGGCGCAATATCACGCCATGCAAAATGACATTGCTACTCTACGCAGCCAGCTAAAAAACACACTAGGCGCAGCATTAATATCTTCAATCGACCAAGGTAGGGCACAAAAGTCCCCCCCTTTGAAAAAGGGGGACTAGGGGGATTATTATGCAACCCTACAAACCAATTCTGAAACCCTTCGCCCGCAACCTGCGCAGCAATATGACCGATGCTGAACAATTGCTCTGGTCAAAATTGCGCCGCAAGCAAATTCTAGGCGTGCAGTTTTACCGCCAGAAGCCCTTGGCCAACTACATCGTCGATTTCTATTGCGCAGCAGC